>CAJXHR010000057.1 GCA_913054525.1 uncultured bacterium
GTAAAATATCTCCAAAAGGGGAGAGCGACCTTACCTCCGAAGAGCGGCTTTTGCGCGCGATATTTGGAGAGAAAGCACGCGACATCAAAGATACTTCGCTTACCCTTCCCCACGGAAAGCGAGGCAGGATTGTGGGTGTGAGGATATTTTCAAGGGATAATGGTGACAAGCTTCCGCCGGGTGTTATGAAAAGTATTCAGATAGAAGTCGCGCAACTCCGCAAGATTGGAGCGGGAGACAAGATAGCGGGACGCCACGGCAACAAAGGAGTTATAGCGAGAGTTCTTCCCGAAGAGGAGATGCCGTATCTTCCCGACGGCACGCCCGTGGATTTAGTTATAGATCCGCTTGGCGTACCTTCACGTATGAATATAGGACAAATTCTGGAAACGCACCTTGGGTGGGCGGCGCATGAGCTTGGATACCAAGCCCTGACTCCCTCTCTCTCGGGAGCCACCGAGGACGACATACGCGCGGAACTAAAGTCCGCCGGCTTGCCTCAGAATGGACAAATTACTTTGTATGACGGCTATACAGGACTTCCGTTTGACAACAAAGTTACCGTCGGACATATGTACGTACTGAAGCTTATACATATGGTAGAAGATAAAATCCATATGCGGGCGATTGGCCCCTATTCTCTAATTACACAGCAGCCGCTTTCGGGAAAGGCGCAATTTGGCGGCCAGAGATTTGGAGAGATGGAGGTGTGGGCGCTGGAAGGATATGGAGCGGCACACGTGCTTCAGGAAATCCTTACTATTAAGTCTGACGATGTTATGGGGCGCTCATCCGCGTATGAGACCATTATAAAAGGGGAGCCAATCAAGAAGCCAAACGTGCCGGAATCCTTTAATGTATTAGTGTCCGAATTAAAATCATTAGGCCTCAATGTTGAGGTAAAAGAAGAAAAACATGGCGAAAGTTAGTGACTTTTCATCTATAAAACTTAAAATTGCCTCACCCGAGGATATTTTAAGCTGGTCGCACGGCGAGGTAACTAAGCCGGAAACCATAAACTACAGGACCCAAAAACCCGAGAAAGACGGACTTTTCTGCGAGCGTATTTTTGGTCCGGAAAAGGATTACGAATGTTACTGCGGCAAATATCGCCGGATCCGCTATAAGGGGATTATTTGCGATAAATGCGGCGTTGAGATTACGCGGTCCGTGGTGCGGCGAGAGCGCATGGGCCATATTAAGCTTGCAGTCCCTGTGGCTCATATTTGGTTTTTAAGGGGAGTCCCATCTCAAATTGGACTTGTGCTTGATATACCCCTCCAGCAATTGGAGAGGGTTGTCTATTATGCCTCCTATATCATTACAGAGGTCTTTGAGGATGCGAGAAAAGACGTCATAAAAGATATTAACGAGGAGTTTAAAAGAAAAGTTAAGCACGAACCCAAAGATCGTAAAGGGCTTGAGCAAAGGAAAAAGAAAGAGATTGATATTCTTGGTTCGCTCAAGCCAAACCGCGTTATCTCCGAAATGGACTATTTTGATATAAGCTTGAAATACGGCGAGACCTTTCATGCAGGTACCGGCTCCGAAGCGCTGGTAAAGATAATGGAAGATATCGACTTGAAGAAGCTTAAGTCGGATCTGGAGAAAGCTGTCGTAGAAATGCAGGGAGTAGCCCGCCAGAAAATTTTGCGTCGGCTTCGCACAGTGCGCGGATTTATGGATGGCGGGGCAAGGCCCGAGTGGATGTTTATGACTGTCTTGCCTGTTCTTCCTCCCGAGCTTAGGCCGATGGTGCAGCTTGACGGGGGAAGATACGCAACCAGCGATTTGAACGACCTCTATCGCAGGGTTATCAACAGAAACAATCGCCTCAAGCGGCTTCGCGAAATAAATGCCCCGGAAGTAATTTGCCGTAACGAAAAAAGAATGCTCCAGGAGGCGGTTGACGCGCTTATTGATAATTCTGCCCGCAAGACCCAGACAGTTACCGCAAGTTCAGGGGGCAAACGGCTCCTTAAGTCTCTCGCGGATATGCTCAAAGGAAAACAGGGGCGATTCCGTCAGAATCTCCTCGGAAAAAGAGTGGACTACTCGGGAAGATCTGTCATTGTTGTCGGGCCGGAGCTTGCGCTTCACGAATGCGGCTTGCCCAAAAAAATGGCGCTTGAGCTATTTCGTCCGTTTGTTATCCAAAAAATTATTGAAAGAGAGCTTGCCTATAATATAAGAGCCGCTGGGCGTCTTATAGAAGAGACAACGTCGGAGGTATGGGAAATACTGGAGGAAGTTATAAAGAACAGGTATGTGATGCTTAATCGTGCTCCGACTTTGCATCGTCTTGGAATACAGGCCTTCCAGCCGGTGCTTATTGAAGGCGAGGCCATCCAGATTCATCCTCTTGTGTGCGCCGCTTTTAACGCGGACTTTGACGGTGACCAAATGGCTGTGCACGTGCCCCTTTCAGAGGAAGCCCAGAATGAGGCGCGTGATATAATGCTCTCATCAAAGAATCTCCTTAAGCCCGCGACGGGCGCGCCCATCGTTACCCCGACAAAGGACATAGTGCTCGGATGCTACTGGATGACAAATATCGAGAAGGATTCAAAGACTGAAAAAAATCCCAAGTTATATGGGTCAGCGGATGAGGCGGTGCTTGCCTATGACATGGGCGTTGCGGGCCTTCGGGAACCCATTAAATTTCGCGGTCTGGAGGAGGTAACCTGCGTGGGGCGTATTATTTTCAACAAGGCTTTGCCCGAGGACTTTGCGTTTGTAAATAGAGAATTGGACGCGAAAACTCTTGGAGATGTTACTTTTAATATATTTTCTACATATGACCCAAAGCGCACAAGTGAAATTTTAGATAAGATAAAATCGCTCGGATTCTTATATGCTACGCTTTCGGGAGTAAGCTGGTGCATGGACGATCTTGTTGTGCCGAAAGAGAAGGGCAAAATAATGGAAGGGGCGCGCCAGAAAACCGAGCTTATCCGGTCTCAATTCAACGAAGGCCTGTTGAGCGTAGAGGAGCGAAGATATAAAATTATTGAAGTATGGCAGCAGGCGAGGCAGGTGCTTACAGCCCTTGTGCCGGGGTATTTGGATCCCAAAGGGTCCGTGTCTGTTATTGTAAATTCTAGGGCCCGTGGCTCCTGGTCGCAAATTCACCAAATGGCCGCGATGAAGGGCCTTGTTGTAAACCCCGCGGGCCAGACTATGGAAATGGCCGTAGAAGCAAGCTTTAAGGAAGGTTTGACGCCGCTTGAATACTTTATTTCCACTCATGGCGCGAGAAAAGGTACAGCAGATACGGCGCTGCGTACCGCGACAGCCGGTTATCTAACCAGGAGATTGGTGGATGTTTCCCAAAATGTTGTTGTAATAGCGGGCGATTGCCGGGACAAGGAGGGATATGAGATAACAAAGGCGAATGCCGAAATAACCGGCCAGACATTTGCCGAAAAGATAATCGGGCGAGTGCTGCTTGCAATCGATACCGATAAAAAATCATCCGGTAAAATTATCAATTCGGAAAGGGCCAAGGAAATAGAAGCGTCCGAGGCAAAAAGCATAGTTGTGCGGTCACCAATAACTTGCAAGACGCTGGGCGGCGTTTGCGTGAAATGCTACGGATGGGATTTGGGCCACAATACGGAGGTTAGGGAGGGCGTGGCGGTGGGGGTGATAGCCGCTCAGGCCATAGGTGAGCCGGGGACACAGCTGACAATGCGCACATTCCATACCGGCGGAGTGGCGGGATTAAGTGATATTACCCAGGGACTTCCCAGAGTAGAAGAGATTTTTGAGGCGCGTGTGCCAAAGGGGAAAGCAGCGATATCCGAAGTGCAGGGCGAAGTGCATTCTGTTGAGATAAAGGATAACGAACGGCTTATTAAGATAAAAGTTGATTCCGCAAGTTTTTCAGCTGCGGACAGCGGAACAAGCAAGAAGCGAAAAGCTGCGAAAGGCAAGAAGTCAGCCGTCAAAGATGAGCCCGGAATCATAGAGTACAAGGTGCCTCAGAATGTGGCTGTACTTGTAAGCAAGGGGGATCTTGTGGGCAAAGGCCAACCGTTATCCGAAGGCAATATAAATCTCCACGATCTTTACGAGCAAGCGGGACAGCGAACGGTTGAAAAATATATAGTAGAGTCCATACAAAAAATATATACATCGCAGGGTGCTAATATACATGATAAGCATATAGAGATTATAGTGCGGCAGATGTTTTCACGCGTGCGAATTACAAACGTCGGGGATTCTAATTTTGCGCCCGGGGAAGTTGTCCAGCTCTCTCAGGTCAGAGAAGAAAATGATAAGCTTAAAAAATCCGGCAAGAATACTGTTAATTTTGAGTCAATACTTCTTGGCGTTACAAAGGCCGCGCTTGCAAGCCCCAGCTGGCTCGCGGCGGCTTCTTTCCAGGAGACATCCCGCGTATTGATAGACGCCGCAGTCATGGGGCGGGAAGATAAGTTGGTAGGATTGAAAGAAAATGTTATACTAGGGAAAGTGATACCAGCAGGAACAGGATATGAAGAAAAAGCTTCCCCTAAAAAAGAAAAAAGATAAGCCGCGGCCTAAATTCGATGTCCACAACGAAGCAATAAAAACGTTGTGGGGGGTGGTTCTTATAATACTTTTCTTCTTGAGCGCTCTCGCGTTTGTAGGAAAAGCCGGAGCCGCCGGCGCCATGTTCCATGAAATTACCAAATCATTATTTGGTGTTGGAATGTTCGTGATACCCTTTGTGTTTCTCGCGGCAAGCTATATTTTATTTAGTTCGGGTAGACGAAACAGCTATATTCCCCTTATTGTAGGAGGGGTTTTATTTTTTTCCGGGATGCTGGGCGCGTTTAGTATCTTTTCAAGGGAGGGATCTATGACGGGAGGATATTTGGGATACTTTGTGTCAATGCCGTTTATCAAATCCTTGGGAGATGTGGCGTCCTTTGTTATTTTTACGGGCCTTATTTTTGTTTCTGTAATAATAAGTTTCAACATAAGAGTGAAGAAGATTATAGAGGTGTTTAAAAAACGGAGAGAAGACAAAAAACTGCTGTCGGAGCAGGGGGCTGTGGGGCCGGATTCTAATGATGATTTGTCAAAGGGTGAGGATTCCAAGAATAAGACGGAGTTTAAGGTGAAGACATGGCAAGAAGAAGGCGAAGTCCAAAAGCCCTCGCCAAAGGCAGATTCGTCCGGGACGGAAAGAGCCAAAAAGCAAAGCGGAGAA
>CAJXHR010000058.1 GCA_913054525.1 uncultured bacterium
GTTTCGTGCATTTGCTGTATTCAAAAAGTTTTTTACACAATCAAACGTCATATACGGGCACATGCGTCTATTTGCCTCAAGCAGTGGACATATGTACCAGGCAGCCAGGTTCAGGAACGTGTTTCTAGCAAACTTTCTCATGGCCTTCTTTTCGTTCGGGGGGGCATCAGCTACTATTGAAATGTCCAGTTTTGACATATCTATTATCATTTGGCCAAAATAGGCGCGGGGTATTTCCTCATTTTTCGTTATCTTCTTTATGCGATTTGCTGTTTTTTCATCCAGCCGTTTGAAGAAATAGTAAAATATATTGGCATCCGCAAAGAAAAATTCAGGATAGCCCGGGGGTATTGCCATAAGTGTTGCCGCGTATTTTAAATGTGCTTTCTTTATTTCCAAACTCATCTCGCCACCTCCGATGCGCGAGTCTACTATAATATTGTAAAATAATTTGACCGATAAGGGAAATTCTTTTATATTTATATTATTATCAAAAGTTCTTTTATTCTAATTAAATCGGGGGTTTACTGTGAGCGCATATGGGAGAAATGTTTATACGCAAAGTGTGCTGTCTGCTATAGGAGACATGAAGCCGCAGCACGTTTTTATAAATGATAATAAGTTGATTGAAGCAGCCGAAGAGCTTGCGTCGATGGACCTTGGGCACAACGACTGGCGCGGTGCGATATTTCCCGGGGAAGACGACGATAGATTTATGGCGTTCCTTGTCGTATCCGGCGCAATCAACTTTTGCTTCACGGATTTTACAACCGATAAAAGCTTTGATGTGGAATACCCCACGGGCGAAATCAAGACTGGCGCGTCTGCGATGTTTGCCTCGCTGATGCGGGCGATAGAAGAGAGGATTGATGTCTTAGACCCAAGGGTGCTTGCGGATCTCACACAGGAGAAAGTACTTCATATCTTCAGGCACGCGGAGACACCGATGCCGATGCTCGAAGAAAGGACTAGGCACCTGAATAATCTAGGCAGGAATTTCCGTAATAAAAAAAAGAATTTTGCCGATGTGTTCCGTAAGAATGGCTTTAGAGCATTTCATTCTTCCAGGCGTGGCGGCATAGTGGCCGACCTTGCGCGGATTGCTTGTTATGGAGATGAAAGTTTGTGGAAGGGGAAGTGGATGTTGTTTTACAAGCGTGCTCAACTCGTGCCCATGATGTATCATGGTAGAGCGCTTTCTTCAAACGGAGCTCTCCCGCTTCTTCTGGACTCTGAAAATATCGGGCCTATAGCGGATTATCGAGTCCCGCAAGCATTGAGGCACAAGGGAGTGATTCACTATAGCAGAGAGCTTGCGATGTTGGTGCATAGCGGTTGTGCGATTCCAAAACACAGTGATATGGAGATTGAGATCCGCGCTCGCGGTGTGGTAGAGGTAATGGATCGTCTGATTACCGAGGTAAATCTGCGCAGGCCGCCAGATGCAGAGATCGTTATGGGGCAGCTGGACTACCCCGTCTGGAAAATGGGCCCTCAAGCCGCAGGCCGGCATCACTATACATATACTACGGCGTACTAAACGCCGTTTTTATATTCCGTATCTTGGCACCTTGAGGCCGTATTTACGGAAGTATTTTATTGCGCTTAAGAGGTGTATGCGGGCATATTTATTGCTGAGTAGATCGATAACAGGATTACTGCCTTTACTTGCCCGGAAGTGGTAATGATAAAAAAATGTTTCGGGATAGTAGACTACTTTCCAATTCTTTTCCCAAAAACTGCGGCACCAGTCCACATCCTCCATATACATAAAATACTTTTCGCTCATAGGCCCCACGTCTTCATGTGCCGCTTTACGCACAAGGAGTGCCGAACCCATTAGCCAATCGGACCCGACTGGCTTCAATGCTTTGGGGTCAGACCCCTTCGTTATTAGAAAACGATTTAATTCTCTCTTGCCCCAGGGTGTCTTCCCGAAAGGCGTGCGGCGGGCAAGGATAGTGCCGGGCGTATAAAAGCGGAAGCATGAGGACTGATGTTCTCCATTTATATTAAAAAGCCGCGGCCCGAGTATCCCAATATCCTTGTGTTCTTTCATGTAGGCAAGCATCTGGGGAATCGCGGTTTTTTCTGTTATCATCACGTCCGCGTTTATAATCAAAAAGAAATCGCCTTGCGCATTGCCAATGCCGCGGTTCACGGATTTTGCAAAGCCGACATTTTTCTTTTCTTGAAGAAATATAATTTCAGGAAAATCATATCGCATCATGTCCTGTGTCTTTTCGATAGTTTCGCTATCTGTGACAATAATCTCGCTCCCTTGAGGAGCGTTTTTTTTGAGATAGTTCAGGCAAAGCTTTAGAACTTCGGGGGATTTATAATGATTGATTATAATAGATAGAATCATATTGCGAGATTAGAATTTTCTCCCACTATAATCTTATTTCCTTCTGGCATTTCGAAGTGCTTTGCGCTTATGGTAGATCCCGCGCCTATGACGCTATCCACTATTTTTGCCGGAGTTACAATGCTTGCGTCGTCGAATACCAGAGAATGCTCGATGTTTCCGCCATGCATCTCTACCTTGTTTCCAAGTGAAGTGAAGGGGCCGATGTATGAATCCTTGATAAGGCAGTATTCCGCGATGGACACCGGTCCGCGGATGAGGGTTTTGCCTCCGATGCGCGTGCCTTGCCCGATTTCCACCTCGCCTTCTATTTTTACGCTTGATTCTATCACGCCCTCCTGTTTAGATTTTGTGAATGCAGAGAGAATGAGTTTGTTGCCTTCGAGGAGATCCCTTGGGTCGCCTTTGTCTTTCCACCAGTTTTTGATTTCCGCCCACTGGACATTGTAGCCGTTTTGGGCAAGCCATGTATGGATATCTGAAATTTCATAGTCGCCCCTGAATCCCGGTTTGATATTTTCTGCCGCGAGATGGGCGGAACTGTCATAAAAATATAGGCCGGCTACCGCGTATTCGCTTTTGGGCTGCACCGGCCTCTCTTCCACGCGCACGATTTTCCCGTCGCGAATTTCAGGAACGCCGAAGCGGTGGGGGTTGGGGACCCGGGCAAGGGAAAGCAGGCAGTTTGCACCGCTCTGCTCAAACTGCTGTACTAGGGGGGCGAGATCGTCATTTATTATATTATCTCCAAGATACAGAAGGAATTTTTCATCTCCTAAAAATTCCTTCGCTACTTTTACTACATGTCCCAAGCCTAGAGCGCCGCCTGTTTGTTTGATGTAAGTAATATTTGCGCCAAAGCGCGTGCCGTCGCCGACGGCACTTTCTACCGCAGTGTCGTCTTCGCTGACTATAACTCCTATATCCTGTATGCCGGCTGAGGCGATATGCTCAAGCGCGTAAAAAATCATCGGCTTATTTGCCAATGGAATGAGATGCTTGTTCGCCGTATGGGTCAGGGGTTTTAAATTATTGCTGCGTGCGGCAGTGACCAATGCTTTCATAGTTTATTTATATTTTTTTGCATTCCTTTTTCGAAGGATTGTCGGTCTCGGCAAGATCGCAAAAATACCCGCGTTCGTCGCCGACAACTTTATTGAGATGTATTTTAAGGCCGCGTATCGGAGTTTTTATTGTATGGTAGGATTTCATTCGTAAATCCGGATGGTATTCGTAGATTCGGATCGCCTTTATATATATTTTGAAAAATCTTTATCCTTTTCCCGAATCCTTTCCACCCAGTCAATGTTGTGCCGGTACCATTGGATGGTTTTTTGCATTCCTTCTTCGAAGGATTGTCTTGGTTCCCAAGCCAGTTCGCTTTTAATTTTCGTTGTGTCAATGGAATATCGAAGGTCGTTGCCGGGCCTGTCGGGGACAAGAGTCACGAGCGATTCTGGCTTTCCCAGGATAGCGAGGATTATGTTTGCAATCTCAAGTGTGGATTTTTCATTATCGCTTCCTATATTATACACCTCGCCTGGCTTTCCTTTGTGAAGGATCAGGTCAATGGCTTCACAGTGATCGCTCACATATATCCAGTCGCGTACATGATGGCCGCCTCCATGCAGGGTTATGGGCTGATTACGGAGCGCACGGAACATTGCGTTTGGGATAAGTTTTTCCGGATGTTGATACGGTCCGTAGTTGTTGGAGCAATGAGTGACTATTACCGGTACATCATAGGAGCGATGATACGCGCGGCACATGAGGTCGCCCCCGCCTTTTGCCGCGGCATAGGGGACGTTGGGCGCAAAGCCGGTATCTTCAGTGAATTTGTGCGTGTCCTCGAGGGAGAGCGTGCCGTATGTTTCATCCGTACTTATCTGTATAAATATCTTTACCTGCCCCTCGTTTCTTTTTGTCGCTTCAAGGAGTGAGTGCGTGCCGAGTACATTTGTCCGCACAAACTCATCGACTCTGTACATCACGCTCCTTCCCACATGGGTCTCGGCGGCAAAGTTCACAATCGCTACAACATTGTGCTCCTTGCTGATTTTTTCAACCGTTTCCAGATCCGCAATGTCTCCTTGTATAAAAGTATAGCGCGGATCTTTCTCTACATTTTTTAGATTATCTAGATTTCCCGCGTAAGTGAGCTTGTCGTAGTTTACTATTTCATAGTTGGGATATTTTTCAAGAATGTGATGGATAAAGTTGCTTCCGATAAATCCCGCGCCTCCTGCGACAAGTATAGAGCGGGTTTTTATAAGTCCTTTGTTTAGGAACATGCCTTGTATCTCCTGTTCGTTTGCGCCGGTGATGTCGGATATTTCCTTGAGAGTTATTTTGCCTTCCTGGAAGAGCCGGGCAAGCGTGATAGATTTTTTATCAACTTGTGTATTCATAGGGAGTAGTAGTAAATATGTATCCAGTAAGATTATCACCCGCACTTAATCTTGTCCATAATTGACTTTATGTGGTGTTATGATATTTAGATAATATGAAGGTTGTTATACTCGGCGCAAAAGGGATGCTCGGGAGGGACTTGGGGAAGGTGTTTTATGATTTGTCCCCATATCTTTTGGATAAAGGCCATCACGTTACAGTAATTGATTTAATGATTTATGGAAAAGATGTTTTAAAAACACATCCAAACCTGAGGATAATTGAAGGCGATATAAGAGATTTAAATTTGTTAAAAAAAATTTTGTCAGGTCATGAGATCGTAATCCATTTGGCTTGCATATCAAATGATCCAAGTTTTGAACTTAATCCTAAATTGGGCAAATCTATAAA
>CAJXHR010000059.1 GCA_913054525.1 uncultured bacterium
GTACTCCTCACTCGCACAAAGGGCTTGGGGAGCGTCCCCATGGGCAAAGGATACCCCGACCGCTCCGCTACCAGTATTTTCTCTTCCTGTTCTAAATCTTCCCAACGATACCACTGTTTGTGTGAGCCGCTAGTAACAATATCCGAGCCCACACACCAGTAAAATTGATGCGCCGGGCGGGTCTTTCGAAGATAGTGCAGGACATCGACAGTATAACTTTTTCGAAATTTATATTTATCATCCTCGCTCATCTCCGCTTCAACTGGGGATGCGTATATTGATACGGCGGGATCTTCGAGGAGCCGGCACATATTTACTCTATGCTCCCACGGAGCAACATCTGCTTTGCCAAATGGATGATTGTATGTAGGAATAAACAAGACCCGATCCACAAAGCCAGACCGTTGAAATGCTTCTGCCGCGGCACGGTGGCCCAGGTGCGGCGGATTGGCGCTTAGCCCCAGACATCCTATTCTCATGATTATCACCTCACAAATTGAACTTATTTATTATCGGCATTCTGCGGCCTATACCAAACGCCACAGGGCTTATGCGACTGCCTATCACTCCCTGCTGACGCTTGAATTCGCTTCCTCTAATAAGTGCTTGTGCTACCCGTAAAACTTCTTCTTCACTAATTCCCTGTTCCTTGCAAAAACCGCTTAAGATGATCTCATCGCTTGTCATGTATTCTTCTATATGAAGGCGGAGCAGAGGATCGAGTTTGGAATAGGGAAGCAGCGAATCCGTGTCTTTTTGATCTTCACGAAGCTCGGCGGACGGCGCCTTTTCTATAATTGCCCGCGGAATAATCTCCTGTCCCGCGCGCTTGTTCATGTATTCGGCAAGCCGGTAGACGTCGGTCTTATAAACATCCAAAAGCGGATTAAATCCGCCGACCATATCGCCGTACAGAGTACAATATCCTACTGCCACCTCCGACTTATTGCCTGTGGATACCACTATTACGCCGGGATTGTCGTTTGAATACATCATCAATTTATTGCCGCGAACCCTCGCCTGAATATTTTCAATGCTTACCGGATTTTGCATCGGGCCGAAAGCCCTCTCGTGCGAGTTTATAAACTCATCCACTTCCCGCTGGATGTTTACGATTACGAATCCTTCGTAAATTCCCAAGTTATAAGCAAGACGCCTTGCGTCATCGATGCTTCCCTGCGATGAATATTTGCTCGGCATGGACACTAATGTCACATTTTCTTTGCCAAGGGCCTCGCATGCAAATGCGGCGACAACTCCCGAGTCAATCCCGCCGGATAATCCGATTACAACACCCCGCATCCCCTGTTTGCGCACATAGTCCTGTATCATGAGAACCAATGCGTCATGGATCTGAGCAATACTGCTGCTCACTTTGCTGATTTTTCCACGAGAGAAACCGCTTTGCTTATCAATGCCATAAAAATCGAAGGGGATAATTTCGGCCCTTGGTATTTCAAGATCATTCAGCCGGATATCTTTGAGCCTCGACCTTGCCACATCAGCGAGATCCAAATCCGCGTAAAGTATTTTTTCCCGGAATAAAGGAGCTCTTGCAATAAGGTTTCCGCTTGGGCCCATAACCATGGAGTCCCCGTCAAAAACTATGCCGTCCTGTCCGCCAACCATATTGCAATAGAGTACAAATACTTGATTGTCTCCGGCCCGGGCACGTATCATGTCCTCTCTGTATTTTGGTTTGCCTACATGGAAAGGCGAGGCGTTGATGTTCACAACAACTTGCGCGCCATTTAAGGCAAAGTCCGGCAAATAGTTTTGCTGGTACCAAATATCTTCGCATACAGTAACTCCGAAGATAAGATTTTCCGAAACAAATACCTTACTCGGCTCATCATCCCCGGGCCGAAAATAGCGCAATTCGTCGAACACGCCATAGTTTGGAAGCCTGCGTTTATCTTGATGCCTCGCATGCGTTAGGGGAAAACCATTCGTCGAATCGGCCGGAAGGAAAATCTTTGCAGAATTTCGAAGGCCTTTCCCACGACGCACGTTTCCCCAAACCACAATGACACTTCCGCCATGCCTATCCTCATTGCGCCTCTGCAAAAATCCAAAAAAATCCTTGTCCGCTTTTTCAAGATCCCGGTTTATGCCATCATAGAGCAGATTATCCTGCGGCGGGTATCCGGAAATAACAAGCTCCGGGAATACCACAAGATTAGCCCCGTTGTTTTCTGCCTCAACGACCCATTCTTTCATTTTCGAAATATTGCAGGCAAGATCGCCGACAACCGGATTCATCTGGCAAAGCGCAATTCGTAAATTTGCCATGTGAGTACACTCCGTATATTTAGATTTCAAAGAACGTTTTTTTATACCACATTTCATACTACGACTTCAGTGTAGCTATGCCACGGTTTGTGTCAAGTGGACAATTAGTATTGGCGAAAAAAAATATGGATGATGTATCCCGGATTAAAGTAGATTGAAAAGTTTCCCTATAAAAAATACATAGAGTATGAGATAAAAGGCCCCCTCCCACATATGTATCCTGCGGGATATCCCCGACACGACAAACAAAAGCGTAGCAGCTGCCATCACCGGCAAGCCAATAGAAAAAGTCTTCTCATCCAGAGGTAGGGTTGTAAAAAGACCAGGCAAGCCAATAACCACGAGCATATTGAATAAATTTGATCCAAAAATATTACCCAAAGCTATCTCAGACTTTCTCTGCACGGCAGCCCTTACGGAAACAATAAGCTCGGGGAGCGAAGTTCCAATAGCTATAGCAGTAATAGCAATAACGCCCGCGCCTATATTCAGCATGTCAGATAAGTTTATTACCGACTCTACAAGGTACTTTGCTCCTAAAAACAAGCCAATAGCCCCTGCGGCAAGAAGGCCAAAATCCCGCAGCGCGATCCTCGGTATTTCCGCTATCTTTTTTGAAACTTTTGATATATATGCACTGTTTTTTTTGATAAAAACCGCCAGTTCCGTATCTTCCTCGGTTTTTACATCGTCTCTGTGCAGTATGGTATATGCGAAATAAACACCATAGGTAATAAGCAGTATTACCGATTCAAAAAAGGTTACCTCCCTATCCCAAGCCACGCCAATCATTAAAGTTGTTCCTATCGCAAGCAATGGCAGGTCTAGATCGATTAAATTTTTAGTAACGACAAGCCGTCTGCCTATTACCGTTGAAAGGCCCACGACCAAAAGAATATTTGCAATATTTGACCCCACGGCATTTGCCACAACAATTTCGGGAACACCTTCAAATACCGCAATAAAAGATGAGATTAGCTCGGGAAGAGATGTTCCTAGGCCAACTATTGTAACCCCCACTATAAAAGGCGAGAGGCCAATGACAAGACCTATCCGCTCGGCACCCGAAAGCAGCCAACCCGCGCTTTTTACAAGCACCGCTAATGAAATTATAAAAACTATTATCCAAACTATTGCCATAATTATTTATTATATATCACATTATATTCCGCCACAACAAAAAGCGGGCACAATTATGCGCCCGTCTATTATTATTTAATGGCCAAAAAAACCGCGTGCGATCGCATCCGGAACAAGAAACAGGGCTATATCATTAGCTTCACAAAATTCCTTGACTTCTTTGTCGCGCACAGAGCCGCTGGAGGCAAGTATCGTCCTGATGCCTGCCCTAGCGAGAGTTTCCGGCCCATCGATAAAGGGAAAAAAGCTGTCGCTATAAGCAACCGCGCCGTCCGTGTCGTGGCTCGCGTCTTGCGCGCGCTTTATGGCAAGCTCGCAGGCCCCGACTCTGTCCTGTTGGCCAACGCCGTTGCCGATAAGCATTCTGTTTTTTACCAGTGTTACCGTATTGCTGTTGCTCGTGGACCCTATTGCCCAAGCAAGGAGCGCGTCTTCTTTCTCCCCTGCCCCCGCCATTCTGCCGATTTCTTCTACTTGAGGATCGTTCAAATTTAAAACAAATGTATAATTTGGCTGCTTTAGCAATCCTCCCCGCACAAGGCGAAACCGTGTTTGCAGGTCAAGTTTTTTGCAATCCACAAGATTAAGTGAAGGATTTTCAATAAGCCGGCATTTCCCGCCCTTTCTGCCCAGCACCTCCAGCGCCCCTGGACTGAAGGATTGGGCCGCCACGATATCGAGTAGGCGACGCTCGCCATTTTGCATATTGTATTTTGAAATAAGCCCGGCAAGGGCATCCCCTATTTCAAAATTTACAATAACGGCTCCTCCGAAGATAGCCCGCGTATCCCCCGTTATCATTTTTTTTATGGCCTCTATAGGACTGCTTGCCACTGCGGCTCCGCAAGCGTTGCCGTGCTTTACCGCAACGGCGATAAACGGTACATAGGACCTGTTGAGCTCGAAAACAGCCGCGATATGAGTAAGTGTCTGGAGCATGCGGTCCAAGTCCGCAAGATTATTGTAACTTGGCTCGCTGCCCGCAACGGATATAAATTTATCAATTGCAAGCGGATCCTCTGACCCGACACTCACAAGCGACGCGGGCGTCTGCCACGCATTTTCGCCGTATTTACATGACATGGCTTCCGCGCCAACGGCTCCGTCGTAAAAGCCCCCGCTATTATGCCTGGCAGAAATCAAGCAATATTTAGCCACAACTGCTTCCGCTTTTGCGGCAAGTTTGTTAAGGAACTCTTTTTCGTCTGGCCGGCCAATTTTAAGCCAGTCAAGCACTGCACATCTGTCGCGAGGGTCGCATATCACGATGCGTCTACCCTTGGCGGCAGATCGCAACAGCGCAGGTCCGCCGATGTCTATTTTTTGAATGACCGATTCAGGGGTACTGTCCGGACTGTTTATCTCATCTTGTAGGGGGTAAAGATCCACACACGCAAGATCTATCCTTGGGATGCCGAGGCGCTTCAACTCCTGCTTATCGGATTTTGAACCGGTCGCAAGTAAGCCGGCATGCACCTCTCTTGAGAGCGTTACAACCCTATGCCCCAAAATCGCGCCGCCGCCGACAATTTCCGCAACATCCCGTACGGGGACATCCGCATCAGCCAAGACCTTCGCAGTCCCGCCGGACGCCAAAATCTTCCAGCCCATTCCAATTGATTCTTTAGCAAAATCTGCAATGCCTTCTTTATTATAAACGGAC
>CAJXHR010000060.1 GCA_913054525.1 uncultured bacterium
GCGACGGGGAACGCGGTCCGAGGCGCACGGTGATTATTCGCAAGGGCCTGCGCTGAAGCAGGCATTGTTTTTATAGGGCCGAATCCGGAAGTTATAGAGGCCATGGGCAATAAGCTTGAGGCGCTTGAAATAGCAAAGAAAGCCGGCGTGCCTACTCTAAAAAGAAGCAGAAGATCGATAGAAAGAAAGCTCAAGGAATCTGCAGAGGATTACGATAAGCGGGTTAGGAAAATAGCAAAAAATATCGGCTATCCCCTGCTGGTGAAGCCGCAAAGCGGCGGCGGCGGGATAGGCATGAGAGTCGTGTATTCGGAGGAATATCTGCTTCCCGCTCTTGAAATCTGTCGTTCGCAGGCCAGAGGAGCATTTGGCAACGCCAGTATTTACCTGGAACAGTACCTTGAAGATGTCTCGCATATAGAAGTTCAGATACTGGGAGATAGCCGCGGAAAAGCGGTGCATTTATTTGAGCGCGACTGTTCCATGCAAAGAAGAAATCAAAAAATCGTAGAAGAAAGTCCCGCAAGAAAACTTGACAGCAAAAAAAGGCAGCTCATCTGTAAATATGCCGTGAAAATTGTAAAGCGCGTAAAGAAGGAATTAAAAACTCCCTACACCGGTGCCGGAACTGTGGAGTTTCTCGCAGATCAGAATGGGGACGTATATTTTATTGAGATGAATACGCGGCTTCAAGTAGAGCATGGCGTTACGGAGATGGTAACAGGGAAAGACCTTGTCGAGCTCCAGATTTTAATAGCCGGCGGCCGGGAGCTGCCATTCAGACAAAAGGACATAAAAAGAAGCGGGCATGCCATAGAAGTGCGAATATACCCCGAAATTTGGGATGTGCGGCGAGAAGAATTTGTATTACAATTCGGGACACTCACAGCTGTAACTCTTCCGGGGGATACAGATGGAGACATCCGGATAGACAGTGCGTTGGATGCCGGTGAAAGCTACGGTATACCTATGGATTATGAGCCCTTAATAATGAAAGTAGTGTGCGGCGGCAGCAGCCGGGAAGACGCCCGCCTTAGGTTGTTGCGCGTTTTGAGGGAAGAGATTTTGTTTTCGGGGGTATATACAAACGTAGTTTTTTTGGAAAAGATTATAGCAAGCCAAAGTTTTTGCGACAATAAACACAATACAAGGTTTCTTAAGAGCAAGGAAATGATGGGTGAGCTTGCGATTGAATCCGAAAAGATTCGCATAGAGAAATTGACTCGCAATCTTTGGACGTACTCGGGATCCCTTACTTCAACCCTCTGATATATCAGGGGGTTTTATTTTTCGTAAAAACCTGCTATAGTAGGGGAGTGAAAATTTTATTTTTTGGCGATATCGTAGGCCGTCCCGGCAGAGAAGGGATAGCAAAGATATTGCCCAGTCTGAAAAAGAAATACAACCCGGATATCATCGGCGCAAATGTTGAGAATCTTGCGCATGGCCACGGTATTTCAAACGAAACCCTAAGAGAAATTACGGAAGCAGGGGTTGATTTTTTTACATCCGGCAATCATGTATGGGAAGGAAAGGATTCAAAAGAGCTGCTTCTCGACAAAGCGCTTCCTTTAGCTCGTCCGGCAAACTACCCCCCCGGCGCCTACGGAAAGGGATTTTATACTGTACAGGTCGCGACAAAACGGCTGCTTGTTATAAATTTGATGGGAAGAGTATTTATGAAGACACAGATCGACTGCCCCATGAGAAAGGCAGACGAGATTTTGGGAGAATTTGACGAGGGGGAATTTGACGCAGTATTTGTTGATTTTCATGCGGAAACAACTTCAGAAAAAAGGGTTCTTGGATTTTACCTCGATGGCAGGGTATCTTGCATGGTGGGAACGCACACCCATGTGCCAACCGCAGACGAGCAGGTTTTGCCTAAGGGCACGGGGTATCTCACAGATGCGGGCATGTGCGGCGTAAAGGATTCCTCTATAGGAGTAGATAAGGATATAATGATAAAGGAACTCTTGTCGCAGGTGCCGCAAAAAAAGGAGATAGCCGAGGGGGCGGTTGAGATAGGGGCGGTATTGTTTGATATTGGCAAGGATGGGAAATGCAAGAAAGTGAAAAGAATCAGGGAGATTGTGGACTGAGTTGGCTTATACACTTGCCAAATTATTGATTAGGGGGTTAAAATAAAGATATAAAGGTCAGCACTAATAAAGGCGATCCGAATGTTCCGAATGCGCATCCGAATTATCCGAATATTAGGATCATTCGGATGGAATTCGTAGATTAGGATCGTTTTATATAAATGACTAGAGACAACCTCGTAGAACAAATGGCATCAAAGGCAGGTGTCACAAAGACCCAGGCCGATGCCGTGCTCAGGGCTTTTACCGATGTGGTAACTGCCGCGTTGACTCAAAGCGACTCAATTGGCCTTACCGGTTTTGGAACATTTCAGGTTTCAAATCGAAGCGCGCGACAGGGTGTAAACCCGAGAACGGGCGAAAAGCTGCAGATACCTGCGATGAATGTGCCCAAGTTCAAGGCAGGAAAGGCTCTCAAGGACGCAGTACGCTAGGATTAGGGATAAAGAGATCCTTGCCTGCTGGCAGGCAAGGTCTATAAAATAAATGGCTCCGACATTACGTCGGAGCCATTTATTTTTGAGCGGGTAGGGGGAGTCGAACCCCCGTCATCAGTTTGGAAAACTGAGATAATAACCGCTATACGATACCCGCCGTCGGGGTGCCGAGAATCGAACTCGGACCACGCGCTCCCAAAGCGCGTACACTACCACTATGCTACACCCCGTGCGGTGGCATAATAGCAAAAATATGCATTTCCGTAAATCTTTTGCGATGATATAATAATATTGATACTTATCTGTAAATATGGTACAATAAAGCATCAAATATTGCCCCCGTAGTTCAACGGATAGAACTAGAGACTTCTAAGCTCTTGATAGAGGTTCGATTCCTCTCGGGGGCACCATGGTGCCTATAGCTTAATGGTAAAGCGCTGCTTTGTGGAGGCAGTAATGAGGGTTCAATTCCCTCTAGGCACCCAGTTTGTCAACGGCTCAATACTTTAAAAGTATTGAGCCGTTGAAATTTAAAACCCCGCTTAGCGGGGTTATTTGTTTTCTAGTCTTTGCCATTCTCCGGAGTGCATCATTTCAAGAAGGGCTATTCTTACGGGTCCGCCGTTTCTGCCTTGCACCGCGTGCAGGACCCTAGAGTCGGAGTCAACTTCTGTCGGGAGCTCCGAGCCTCTCGGGCGGGGATGCAGGACGATCGAGTTTTCGGGCATTTGCGCGAGAACCTCGTTGCTAACAGTGCAGGCCGCGTAATATTTGTCTAAAGATTTTTTTATCCTTTGTGCCTTCCGTGCGGGGTCTTCTACGTCTTTAGACCAATTTTCCTGTTGAGGACGCAGGACGTAAAGCACGTCGGAAAACTTGGCGGCCTCAAGGAGACTGCGTGGTTTGTCTTCAGCAGTAACCATAGATATCGTTGTACTTGGATATAGAGAAAGAGCATATCGCAGCGATCTTGCGGTACGCGCGTGCATATCGCCGACCAGAGTGATGCGTTTTCCCTCTACCGACCCGAGAGCTTCCTGTATTGTAAAAATATCTACAAGGGCTTGGGTCGGGTGCTCGGTGCCGTCTCCCGCGTTTATGACAGGGACACTGCTTACACTCGCCGCTCTTTGGGCGGCGTCGGCTTCGGGATGGCGCAGGACAAGTACGCTGATAGTCGGGTTGCCGCTCAGCATTTCAATAGTGTCTTCCAGGGATTCGTCTTTGGCAATGGATGACTCGCGGGAGGCATTCCGGTAGGTGACGCAGTTGCCTCCGAGGGCATACATTGCTGTTTCAAAAGAGCTTGAGGTGCGCAGGGAAGGTTGGTCGAAAAGTAGTGCCATTGTTCGTTCTGTAAGGTATGAGGGTAAAAAATCTTTTATAATATGGCCGCTCCCATCTGTCTGATAATAGTTTTTGGCCAACAATTTTTTGACCCTGCTTGCTTTTATAAACAATTCATCCAGTTGTGCCCGGGTGAAGTCCTTTGCGGAAATTACATGCGGCAGCTGCATCGCGCCCTCCTTGTTTTAGGTTCTGTTGGTCAGATTATGCTACCTTAAGAGCATTGTCAATATCGCTTTTTGCACATGCAAACGGTTTTCCGCCTGATCAAACACAATAGAATTGGTGGAGTCAATCACTTCGTCAGTTATCTCCTGGCCCCTATGGGCGGGAAGGCAGTGCATGACCAAGACATCATTCTTTGCGCAAGAAACAAGCTCTTTGTTCACCTGATACGGAGAGAGAAGTCTAATTCTTTTTTTGTTTTCTTTTTCCTTGCCCATGCTTACCCACGTATCGGTATATATTACATCCGCGTTTCTCGCTGCGTTTTTCGGGTCAGACGTATATATTGCAACGGGGAACATGTCAGCCGCTTTGTCTATTTGTGCCAAAGAGATAATCTCTTCTCTTGGCATATATTCCACTGGGCAGGTGACTCGGAACCGTATTCCAAGACGCGCGCAAATAAGCATAAGGGAATTTGTGACATTGTTGTCGGCATCACCTGCAAATACTATAGTGATTTCCCGTAAATCCAGCCCTCGTTCCCAGATTGTAAATATATCGGTCAGTGCCTGACAGGGGTGAAATTTATCGGAAAGGCCGTTGATTACCGGCACGCCGGCGCATTCTCGCAGTGTTTCCAAATTCCCGTGATCAAAGACCCTCGCCATTATTGCGTTGTAATATCTTCCCAAGACCCGCGCGGTATCGGCTACCGTTTCTCCGCGGCCAAGCTGGAGGTCTTGCGAGTTTAGGAAAGATGCATGGCCGCCAAGCTGAAACATTCCAATTTCAAAGCTCGTTCTCGTTCTCAAAGATGTTTTTTCAAAGATCATCGCAAGCGTCTTGCCTTCAAGGAGCCGGTGCGGTTCGCCGCGCTTCTGCTTTTCTTTTAGTTCCTTTACGGATTCAAACAGGGCTAGGATTTCGTCTTTTGTTAGGTCTTGGTCTGTTATCAGATTTCGCATAAATTTGCCTCCTCAAGGGTCTTGTATATACAATAG
>CAJXHR010000061.1 GCA_913054525.1 uncultured bacterium
ATCATTACGAAACACAAAAAACCCCATATGACCGCGACGGTCTTCTGCCCGCTGACAAACACGGGCGGCTCCGGGGCGATGAGTATTCCGGAAACATAAGTTTATCCCACGAATATCGCCAGGGTGCCGCAAGAAACGGCATTGCCATGCTGTTTGATTTCGGCAAAGGCGAAGATTCTTACCAATCCCTGCGATGCAGCCAAGGATGCGCGTATCTTGGAGTGGCAGTGCTCTTTGATGACGGCGGCATGAAAAATACCTTCCTTGCCGAAGACATGTCTCAAGGTATGGCGCAATTCGGCATAGCTCTCAATATAGTTGCCGGAGAAGGCGAAAATCATTTTGAATCCTTCAGCCACTCGCAAGGATACGGATATGTTGGCGGAGTTGCTATACACGTAAGTAAGGGAGGGAAAAACTCCTACATTTGCAATATTGGCGACCCCAAACTTGGCGGCATTCCGCTTTACTACACCCCCCAACGCCCGGGCAAGGGGAACAGCAGCTTTTGCCAAGGAGCAGGACAAGGCCGGAGGACCGATGACAGGGCCGGACAAAAAGAGTTTTTGTCCGGAGGCATAGGCATTCTCCGCAACATATGCGGAGACACTACTTATGTGTCATCTATCATGGCCGGAGGATTTGGATACTGGCAAGGCGGCATGGGCATACTGTCTGACGGCTGCGGCGACGATACCTTTGACATATTGCAGTATGGCGGCGGCTCCGGCGCTCATTACGCCTCGGGCATTGCCGCCTTTGGCGGCAAAGGAACGCTTACGGTAAACCGCGCCTACGAGGATGCTACTCATAATGTCGTTATTGGCGCGTCAAATGATTTAAGCGTGGGCGTTTTCATAAACGAGGAGCGCGATGCCACGATTAACGTAACAGGTCTAAGTATGGGCGCATCCACCTGCAACAGTATCGGGCTCTTTGTGCAAAATAGCGGCGAGTCACGTTTTATCGCATCGAGCAACAACAACAGCGCCACGGCAAGTAGCGGATGTGAAGACGACCGTCCGGACCCCAAGGGCGTTGCATTAATGATAGTTGTCGGTGAAAACACTTATGAGTATCCCGATGGCCGGGGATCTGCTACTCCCAATGCGGGCCTGGACTGGGGGCATACGGCGAGCAATCTCCCCTCCGAACACGCAGCCGGTCTCGACAGGATCGAGGGAGAAACAGGCATACACGTAGAAAGCAGTAGAGTTAAATAATTTTAAATTAAAGGCCCCGCAACTGCGGGGCCTTTTTGCTGGATTAAGAATGTCGTAATTATTTTTTCTTACATTCTCGGCATCTTCCCATGTGTGTAAGTATCTCATAAACTGCAGCTATTCCAATAGCCATGTAAAGCATCGGGGTGAACTCAAAAAGATACATACTAAGGTCCCATCCGGATATAAAACTTCCAAGCAAATAGTTGAAGCCACCGATGATGAGAAGAATAAGAGTTATTTTGTGTAGATATTGCATTGTATTTTAGTTTGATTAGTTCAAAGAAAATATCGACCTTTGGATCCTCCGAATATATATTTCAAGTACAATTTATTTTACCACGATTACCAGCGTAAATAATCCACAGGCTGAAAACCGCTCGTCTAAGCCAAAATAAAAATCCTACAGAAAATCGCATAATTTATCGCAAGATTTTTACGTGGCGTTAACCCGCTAAAAATTCTCCGGATTGGTACCCCCAGAGTGTCGCATATAGTCCTTCTTGTTTAATCAACTCGTCGTGCGTGCCGTCTTGAATAATCTTGCCTTGGTCCAAGACAATGATTCTATCGAGATGCTTTATCGTGGAAAGGCGATGCGCGATAACAAGGGCCGTTTTATTTTTCATCAACTCCCACAAACCCTCCTGAATATACTTTTCGGATTCCGAGTC
This sequence comes from uncultured bacterium, assembly GCA_913054525.1. Classification (GTDB taxonomy): domain Bacteria; phylum Patescibacteriota; class Minisyncoccia; order Spechtbacterales; family HO2-43-30; genus CAJXHR01. The sequence goes on from CAJXHR010000061.1 coordinate 1,898, forward strand.
GAGCGAGCTTGTGGCTTCATCGAGCACCAGTACAGGAGCTTCTTTCAGGAGTGCCCGGGCAATAGCGACGCGCTGCCGTTGTCCGCCGCTTAGCTTAACGCCGCGCTCGCCGACCAGGGTCGCATAGCCTTGCGGAAACTGCGTGATAAATTCGTCGGCATGGGCGATCTTTGCCGCTTTTATCACATCTTTCTTCGTGGCTTTTTTGTTGGCGTACGCTATGTTTTCAAACAACGAACGGTGGAACAGCAGAGGCTCTTGCGGCACGTAGGCAATCGCCTTGCGCAAGGACGATTGCGTCACCTTGCTGATATCCTGCCCGTCAATCGTGATGCTGCCCGATTGCAGATTAATAAACCGCAAAAGAATCTTGGTAATGGTTGTTTTGCCCGCGCCACTCGGCCCCACCAAGCCAACTCTCTCGCCACTCTTGATATCCAAATTGAAATCATACAAAAATGCATGTTCCTCGTCCTGGTCCACTACATTGTATCTGAAATTCACATTGCTGAATTTTATATTGGCGCCGGCAATCTCAAGGGGCCGTGCGTTCCGTACATCTTCGACAGCCGGCGGATCCACAAACAGTTGATTAAATTCCGCCGCTTCGCTTACCGATGACTCGATGTTCCTGTACACCCGTGAAATATCCCAAAAAAATCGCGTAATCTGCGAGTAGTATGCAAACACAACAATGATGACCCCGGCTTGGAGGCCCAAGCGCTCTACAAAAAAGATAGCCACAATTAATCCAATAATATTTGTGACTACGTAGATAGGGGCAATCGTGACATCAAATCTACGGTTTTGATAATCCGCAGCTTTTTTGTACTTTGCCGCGGCGTCATCGACATACTTGCCATATGTGGCACTTTCTTGCCTCTCTCCGGAAAATGACTTGATGGCCATTATGTTTGTTATCGCATCGGACAGGCGACCGGCAAGCTTGCTCCCGGCCTCATGGCGAAGCGCAACAAGGCGGGAACGTCGCCGAATAATGGGTATTGCGACCACGACCGCAAGCACTATCCAAAAAACTAGTATGAGGGGAATCCAGGGAGAGTAGCGCCACAGAACCACAACCGCAAAGAGGAGAGTAAAGATCTTAGGTATAATATTAAAAACAAGAATATCAGAAAAAATTTCAAATCCCCTTCCGAACGCTATTCCTTTTTTGGTCAACGAACCGACAAAATTATTTGCGTAAAAATCATAATCGCGCGCAAGGAGCCGGCGAAAGCCGATTCTATTCAAGTTGCTAAGTCCTTTCGCTTCAAGTTTGATAACAAAGTGCATTCCAATGCGCCAAAACACTTCTCCGAGCAGCCATAGGCCCCCAAACAACACAATATATTTACCGACACTATCAAGAGAAATTTGGCCTTGTGCGATAAAGGTATTTATAATATGCGCAACTATAAGCGGCGGAACAAAGAATACAAATATGTCGCCTATCGCAGGCAAGAAAAAACCGACCCCCGAATAAAGAGGGTGAGCTTTATACTGCTTCCAGTAATCGCGTAGCACCTGACGCACAGCTTTAGACGTAATGACTTCTTTTTCTGCTTCTTTGTCCATATCAAAATTTTACCATTTTAGCCCCAAAAGAGCCATATTTCAACGGCTCAATACTTTAAAAGTACTGAGCCGTTGAAATATATATAATTAGTCGAGATATCTTCCCTTGCCGGTGCCTCCGGCGGCCGGAAAATTTGGGTCTACTTTTTTTGGCGGGATGAAACGTTCGTTTAGTAAGGGAGATTGAGGTTAAACCTCAATCTCCCTTACTTGGGGCATGAAACTTTTCTGCGAAAGCCCTCATCTCTTCCTCGCCTCGTGGGTCGTTGGTATGATAGCGAACTTCTTTGGGCCAGTATCTGCTTGTCTCCCCTTTCGCACACAAATCAGCAAGATATTTCATTACGTCTATACCTCGCTTGGGATGAGCTAGATGGTAGTCGAAGCTCATCACGTCAACTTCAAAATTTTTTCCGAGTTTTTTAACTAATTTTTCAAGCTCGTCTAAGTTATGAATATGTACCCATCCCTCAGGTACTTGTCTTATGTCATCTAACCAAATGTTCATAATTAAAATATAAGAGAAAAAATAAATTGTCGCACCCCACTACTCACTTAGATTCGTAAAAACTCCTTATCGCAGAGTAATAAAATTTTTTTAATAATATCTTTATACTATCAAAAAACCGCCATTATGGCGATTTTTTAAATAGGTTGTCCGCAAATCCTTATATATGTTTTCGTCTTCCCCCATTCGTGGCCGCGCTTGCCAGCATGGGACCGTAGGCGATCTCTAGGCCTAGAAGCTTAGATATACCCGAGGCGAAGCTCTATTCCTTGTTCCAGTTCCCGTGCTTTGCCGCCATGTCCTGGAGTTTCTGGACAATATCGGGGTCATCGGAAGTAATTGTGACCTGAACACCGTTATCGAGATTTGTTACGTCAAAATTAACATCTTTGAAGAAATCTTCTTTATGACCGAAGGGATGGCCAAATCTGGCACCGGAAGTCTTGAAGTGGCCCGCTGTGGATCCATCTGCCTTAAATGCTTCCATCTTAGCTCTCCACGCATCCTTCTTTTCCTGCCACTCGGGAGAGTCCTTATCTACCCCGTGAAAGCCTGCAAAACCGCCCTTGAAAAACCCAAACTTATGGCCCTTGCCGTCGCTATCGCCAGCAGCTCCCGCCTGATACGCGTTGAGGGCAAAACCGCCGATGATAAATGATGCAAAAACTAACGTAATAACTCCCAATTTTTTTGCGTTGAACATATTTTGATTACTCTTAATTATATATATATTTATATTACCATACATAGATAATATAAAAAAGATTCAACCGCCCCTCGTGAGGCAGTTTTTGTACAAACGCGGGAACTAGCAGGCGATTTTAAAACTATCAGTCCCCTTGATATAAGGTATCTACGTTGATTCACAAATTTTTTAATGAACTTTTTTATAATCGAATAACCGAATTATAAAGCCCCCGCAGTATGAAACTTACGGGGGCTGA
>CAJXHR010000062.1 GCA_913054525.1 uncultured bacterium
ATGAGAATAAATACGGGACAGTCGGGGTAAAAACGGGCTCTGATAAGCCGGAATTAGGGGTTGTGGAGATAACAACATACAGGGTTGAGGAGAAATATACAGACAAGCGTCATCCGGACAAGGTGCAGTTTACAGCGTCCTTGAAAGAGGATCTTAAAAGAAGGGACTTCACCGTAAACGCGCTCGCGATGAGACGCGATGGCAAGATTACGGATTCATTCAACGGACAGGAAGATCTTAAAAACAAGCTTATATGCGCAGTAGGGGAGTCAAAGGATAGATTTAATGAGGACGCGCTTAGGATGATGAGGGCAGTAAGATTGGCTACCGAGCTTGGTTTTAATATTGAAGAAAAGACATTCCAGGCAATAAAGGACAACGCGAAATCAATAGGCCTAATCGCGAAAGAGCGTGTGCGCGACGAGCTCATCAAGACTATAGATTCAAAAAACGCCTATGACGGCGTTATGCTCCTTAAGGACTCCGGGCTTCTCCATGTGATTTTGCCGGAACTAGCCGCCGGCATTGGGGTGGGGCAGAACAAGCACCATATCTATACCGTCTTTGAGCACAATACGCTTGCCCTTAAATGGGCCGCGGAGCACGACTATCCTTTCCGGGTGAAGCTGGCGGCATTACTGCACGATGTGGGCAAGCCGGATACAAAAAGGGGCGATGGGCCGGACTCTACTTTTTATGGCCATGAGATAGTCGGAGGCAGGATTACAGGCAAAATTTTGCGTCGGCTACGTTTCCAGATAAGATTAGAACACATGGTGAGTATGCTTGTCAAGCATCATCTTTTTTACTATAATGTGGGGGAAGTTACCGCAAAATCGGTGCGCCGGCTTGTGGTAAAAGTGGGGCCTGAAAATATGGACGATCTTATAAAAGTGCGCATTTGCGACAGAATGGGCAGTGGCGTGCCCAAACCCGAGCCCTATCGCTTACGGCATTTCCAGTATATGGTAGAAAAGGTGCAGAAAGACCCGATTTCGCCGAAGATGCTTAAGATAAACGGCAGTGACATTATGAAGTTTTTGAAAATTGAGCCGGGGCCAAAGGTAGGGCAGGTGTTGGCTATTTTGCTCGATGAAGTGCTGGACGAGCCAAAGCGCAACACAAAGAAGTATTTGAAAGACAAGGCGGAGGCACTTAGAAAGCTCAAGGACAGCGAGCTCGACGAGCTTACCAAAAAGGCAAGAGAAAAAGGGCAGGAGTTTGAAAAAGCAGTAGACGAGGAAGTGAAGGAGAGATACTGGGTGAAGTAAGGGTTAAAATATTCGGGGCATAGTGTAGCGGCAACACGCATCGTTCGGGACGATGAGACGCTGGGTTCAACTCCCAGTGCCCCGACCAAGTTGAGCTTGTCCGAATAAGTTGGCTTAAATAAAGAGTTTGTCTGTAATAATGTCTGTAATAAAATATTCTTATGCTTGATATTAACGATCTAAAAAAAGGAATAATTTTTATCTGGAGGAATGACCCCTATGAGGTGCTTAAGGCGAATCATCTAAAGATGGGCAGGGGAGGGGCTGTGGTGCGGGTGAAGATAAAGAATTTGCGGAATCAAAATGTCCTTAGCAAGACGTTTCATCCTTCCGATAGATTTGAGGACGCGGAAATAACCAAAGACAAGGCAATTCTTTTGTTCGCGCATCGCGACCGGTATATGTTTGTGGATCCGGCAAACCGCGAAATTCGGTTTTCCCTCACGGGTGAGCAGGTGGGCGAGAAAAGCAAGTTTATGAAGGAAAGAATGGAGGTTGATGTGATGAAGCTTGAGGGAAGGATTATAAATATATCTTTGCCGATTAAGGTGGATTTAGGGGTCAGAGAAGCCCCGCCGAGCATAAGAGGCGATACCGCGCAGGGCGGCAAAAAGATTGTGGTTCTGGAGAATGGAGCAGAAATTTTGGCCCCCTTGTTTATAGAGACAGGGGATACAATACGCGTAAATACAGAAACGGGGGAGTATACGGAGAGGGTTGAAAAAGCAAGATAAGGGCCTGTAGTTCACTTGGCAGAACATCGCATTCGTTCATCTTCCTAAATTTTTGTTGGGCCTATAGTATAGTGGTAATACACGGCATTCGCATTGCTGAGACGGCAGTTCGATTCTGCCTAGGTCCACAAAAATTTGGGCGGACAAGTTGCGGAGGTAGGCGGTTCGAGTCCGCCCGGCGCCACAAGTATACGAAATGACAAATTACGAAAAAAGCAATTCTGTAACAGCGGTAGATTTTGAGCCGTCGGGCAGGGCGCGGCGCATTGCGCAGGGGATTTTGGGATCTGGGGGCTACGAGGAGCGGCAGAAATTGTCGCATTTTTTGATTAACGAGCTTGCCTTCAACGCAGAGGTAGAGCGACTCAAGATCCGCATTAAAAATGTGAAACAGTGGCACAAAAAGAGTAATGGCCGTGTTGCCGTGAAAAAATACGGCGTCTATTATCCGCGGAGTAAAAGCATTACTATCCAGAATCTGACCGCTGTGCGAGGACAAGAGCTGGCCCCGAAAACATTTTTGGATACGCTCCTGCATGAATGGATGCATCATTATGATTTTGAGCGCCTCTCGCTAAACTCAATTCACACAAAAGGATTTTATGAAAGAATCCGTTCGCTGAAAGAAGGGTTGGTTTCCTAAAAAGTATTGCGGTTTGGTTTCGAGTATTATAGAATATGATTATGCTCAACGGATTTGAGGACTTGGTTATTCTTATTTTGATAATGCTTTGGACTCTTCCCTGGAAAGGAGTTGCTTTGTGGCGCGCCTCAAGGAGGGGAGAGAAAAAATGGTTTATTGCGCTCTTAATCCTCAATATACTCGCGGTACTCGATATTCTGTATATATTTGTTTTTTCCAAAAGGCCTGCCAAAGGATCCGTCGGAGAAAATAAAAAACTATCAGAGCCGGAGCCGGATTTAGCGCCATCCACAAAGAAGGAAGAGGCAAAAGATAAGCTGCTGGAAGCGATTGTGAGCAGGGGCCGCATAGCAAATAACGACGTTCAAATTCTACTTGGCGTATCGGACGCAACGGCCACAAATTACCTGGATGAGCTTGAAAAAGAAGGAAAAATCAAGCAGCATGGCGAGATCGGCAGGGGAGTGTTTTATACTCCAAAATAAATTAAATGGCTTGTAATAGCAACTTTCAGCCATATATAAGAAAAAGCCCTGCGACCTTGGTCGCAGGGCTTTGTTGTTGTCTCTTAGAAAGGCATTATTCTCATAAGATCGATATATATCACTACAGCGAACAGAGCGGCAATCAGGATAAGGCCGGTAATTGCCAGGCGTTGCTGGATTCTGGCTGAGAAGTCCTTTCTCCGTATCATTTCAGCAAAAAGAATATATATTTTTCCTCCGTCCAGAATCGGTATTGGAAGTACAAGGTTGGCAAGCCCGACACTTATGCTTATCAGGGCAGTTAGCCCCAGCAGCGCGACAATGCCCTGGCTTGCCGCAGATCCGCTCATTGATGCGATTCCAATTGGCCCGGCAAAGCTATTTTTGGCGGAACGTTTGCCCAGGATGACTTCACCCACGCTCTCTAAGGTTAGCTTTACAAAGAAGGAGGTAAGAGATGTGCCTTCCCGGAAAGCACTAATCGGGCCGAGGCGCTCTTTGCGAAGGTCGGAGGCATTAAACCCGGCTCCGATTTTCCCCTTTCCGTCCCGGTTGTCAGGTGTCATTATTATGTCGATCGGCTCATTTCCGCGCAGTATTTCAAGAGAAATAGGGCTGTCCGGATTATTTTCGATGTACTGAATGACTTGTAAATACTGTTTTAGACTTCCTACCGGGCGTCCGCCTGCTGTCTGGAGTTTGTCTCCGATTCTAAGGTCTGATATAGAAGCAGGGCTATCCGGCTCTATTTTTTCTACAACAAAGTGTGTCGCCTGCGTCTGTCCCACTGCCATAAAAATCGCGCTGAATATGACAATCGCAAGGATGCCGTTCATAGCGGGGCCGGCAAAAAGTATAAGCACGCGCTGCCAACGGGGTTTGCTTGTGAAATCGCGATCGTTCCCTGAGCTGTCCCCGGGATTTTCGCCGCTTAAGCTCACATATCCCCCAAGGGGCACGAGGGAAATCCTATAATCTGTTTCCCCCAAACGAAACCCTATAAGACGCTTGCCGAAGCCGAAAGAGAACGTCAGAACGCACACGCCGAAGAGCTTTGCCACAATCAAATGTCCAAATTCGTGTACAGAGACCACCACGCCAAGAACCAGTGAAAGCGCGGCAATGCTTATTAATACATCCATTGTTCCTCCATTTGACCTTGCCAAGATCCGGGTATTTGATTGAAAAAGAGCTCTTTATTTTATAATAAATATTTCTATATGTCGAGTAAGGTTGTTTACAAAGCAGTCGAAATTCGATTTCAACCGTTTTGTTATGTGCACCATTTTGTAAAAGTTTGTATTTAGTGGTTAAATTTGGTAAATTTTACTTATAACACCATGGATAAGATTATTATTTTGGACTTTGGCGGGCAGTATTGCCATTTGATATCGCGCAGAATCCGGGATGCGGGCGTGTTTGCCGAGGTCGTTGCATCCGATATATCATACGCAAAAATCGCAAAAGACAAGGATATAAAAGGCATTATTCTCTCCGGCGGCGCGCGCTCCGTATATGACAAAAATGCTCCGAAGTTCGATAAAAAAATTCTAAATCTTAGCATCCCAATTTTGGGAATTTGCTACGGCCACCAGCTTATTGCCCACCTTCTTGGTGGGTGTGTTGTTTCTGGGGAATCTGGCGAATATGGCCTCACGAAAATGAAAATTGACGTTAAACG
>CAJXHR010000063.1 GCA_913054525.1 uncultured bacterium
TTATCCTTTATATGTATTAACTTGCCATTGAAAGATGATGTATTAATTTTTAAAGCTCTTGGAAAAGAACCAACCCAAATCGCCATTACGAAACAATTGTCTGAGAATTCGGATCCAACAAAAAACAAAATGTTTCAACCCAAACAAGAAGACTGGCACAAACAGCCTTATATAGCTTCACATGAAAAAATTACAGTTGAAGAGATAGAAAATATCTTTTTTGGAAATCTAAAAAAATAATCTCCGTCCAGTTCGTACAGCTCTCTCTGTCGCGGGTAAAGCGCGAAAAAAACTTTCTTGTCATTAAAAAGCGTCATAAGTCCGTGTTCCTGCTCCCTGATTCGCTCGTCGCAAAATACTTCCTGCACTTCCCCAAGTTCCGGCCAGCCTTCTTTCATGCACTCAAACGTTTCCATAGTCCTTGGAGACGGGGAAATTACCACAGCATCAGGTACGGATATCACATCTTGCAGCCCCACGCCCGTAGCCCTCGCCTGCCTTCTGCCTTCTTCTGTCATGGGAGTATCATGCTGACTATACGGCAAGGAAAGCTTCTGCTTCACTGCGAGCGCCAACCTGAATGTTTCCTGACTCCTCCAATCAAGATTGTATGCCTCGGAAAATTTCCTATAAAGAGGATCTCTGTTTTTTATGGGCCTTAGCTCGTTAAACTCCGATCTACCATGACGCACGATGTCAAACCCCGCAAGCTCTCCATAGTTATTCATTCTCTGCCCTCCTTAGGCTACCTAAAAATTGTAAAAGTGCTCTTTGTCTATCCTGCCATTTTTAACACGAATTCCGTCTTTTTTCAAAAGCGCTTGCTTCCCGCGCAATCCGCCTCTCCCGCTGTATCCGCAAATGCGGCCGTCAGAAGAAACGACCTTGTAACAAGGATAGTTCAACGGGTCTTTGTTTTTGGCCATTATCCGCCCTATAGCGCGTGGCGAAGTGCCACACACTCGCGCAAGCTCTTTATACGTAGCAACCTTCCCTTTTGGAATTTTTTTGAGTAATAAAATCGCCTTGTGCATTAATCCTGTAGGAGTAACAGAGGAATTATCCCTTTACAATATAAAATTGCGCCGTTATTTATCCACCACCACCACAAACTCCCCTCTAATTTTTTCACTTTTTAATTTTTGTAACACTTCCTCAACCGTCCCTCTGTATATCGTCTCGAATTTTTTTGTCAGCTCGCGGCAGACAACGACCTGCGCCCCCGCCGAAATTTCCGCAAGCTCGGCTAAGCTCTTCATAATGCGATGCGGCGACTCATAAAAAATCACCGGATATTTAGAGCTTACCACTTCTTCAAAAAACTTCTTTCGCTTTTTCTTCGCGGGAGGAAATCCCATAAATACGAATTTATCCATACTAATCCCCGCAATGCTCGCCGCCGCAGTAACCGCTGAAGCTCCCGGCACCGGCACTATTTTTATGTGTGGAGTCCAACTCCGCACATATTCTATGAGCTTGCCGCCGGGATCGGAAATTCCCGGAGTTCCCGCGTCGGAAACCAATGCCAAATTTTTGCCTGCCTCCAGGAGCTCAACTATCTTTTCTGTTTTATTAAGCTTTGAATGCTCGTGATAGCTTATTGTCGGAGTTTGAATCTCGTAGCGGTCGAGCAGTTTTTTTGTCACTCGCGTATCCTCGCACAAAATAAAATCAACGCTTTTCAATATTTCAAGCGCCCGTAATGTGATATCTCCCAAATTCCCAATGGGAGTCGCTACTATATACAATGTTCCCATAATGTAAAATTATTGTCCGCACTCTTTGTGCCGGAAGCAAGACACGAGATGATCGTTGACAACGCCGGCGCCTTGCATAAAGGCATAGCAAGTTGTGGGGCCAAAAAAGCGGAAGCCACGCTTTTTAAGATCCGCGCTTATTTTATCTCCTTCCTCAGTGCGGGCAGGAACGTCCTCCAGTCGGCGCCACTTATTTTTGCAAGAATTATTCCCAATCATTCCCCGGAGATAGTTGGAGAAGCTGCCGAATTCTTTTTGAATAGCAAGAAAGTTTTTTGCATTTGAGATTGTCGCTTCTATCTTTCCGCGATTCCGCACAATGCCCGCGTCCTTGAGCAGTGAAGCAACTTTTCTCTTGTCGTACCGCGCGATTTTCTTAGAATCGAAACCGGCAAATGCACTTCGGAAATTTTCCCGCTTATTGAGAATTATTGCCCAGCTTAAACCCGCCTGGAAAGAATCAAGGAGGATATATTCAAAAAGCACGCGGTCATTGTATTGGGGTGTTCCCCATTCCGTATCGTGATACGCGCGCATTTCATCATTTATTTCCGCCCAAGGGCATCGTTTTTTCATAGATTTTATAATGCTTCCTGAACACGCTGCATCGCATCTTTATAACATGTTTTGGTCTAAAATAAAACGACTGAAGATATGTTTTCAGTCGTCGAATTCCGTTCGTTCCTCTTTCGTATTTTGTGTTTTCGTAAATTTTTCAACGGCTCAATACTTTTAAAGTATTGAGCCGTTGATTTTTAGAGGATTCTGTACCGCACGAAGCGGCCTGTGCGGCCTATTTGTTTGAGAACTCCCTCGCGTTCAAGCTCATCGAGATACCTAGTCGCTGTCGCGTCAGATATATTGAGCAGTTTCTCTATCTCGTTGTTAGTCACCTCTTCCCTGCCTGCGGCGTACTCCCTGACCTTCCTCAAATTCTCCTCCTTCTCCACGCTCCGCTTATCAACTGCATCTCTCGTCTTCCTACGCACGGCAAAATAGTAGCCGACAACAATGCCGCCAAGACCGATGATTAAAAAGGTTAAAAATTGGATCATAATAAATTAATTCTACCCCCTCGATAATTTTAAGGCAAGCAAAAAATCGCCAGTTCAACCACTGAGATACCGCTGACCCGAAAACAGGCAGAGAAGGTACTCCGTACTGACCTGCGCCTCGACCCCACCTGACCCTGGCCCGACCACAACCCCGGCAGTGCGGTCTACCGCTTCCTCACCATGGCGCGGCGCGAACGCTTCCCCTACGAGCTTCTGCTCTCCACCGGAGCGAAGCTCATCTTCCGCCACCGCCCCGTCCCCACCACCCACCGGCGCATCGTTTTGAGCAGCTACGCCGCCCAGGACGAAGACATCGCGCCATACCTCACAGCGATCGGCGCCTAGCCAACCCAGGCGAGGCGCCGGCACAAATTCCCCGAAAGCTTTCGCTTTCGGGGAATTATTTTGACCCCATATTTCAACGGCTCAATACTTTTAAAGTATTGAGCCGTTGAAATATCCTGCCTTGACATATCGTATTTCTAAAACTACACTTCAGATGCATTCTCCATAGGAGGCCTGAAAGTTTTATGGAGCAGTTCATAGAGCAGATACTTCAGCTTATGACAGCGCACGCAAATTCTCTCGTTGATATGCTGCCGGTGAGTTTTGCTTTTGCCGCCGGCATGTTGGCAACGGTCAACCCATGCGGGTTTGCCCTGCTTCCCGCTTATATCTCCCTGCACCTTGGAGGAAGCACCGATCAGCAGAGCGCAAAGAGCAGTACATTTTCACGAATCCTTAAAGCTCTTTTAATTTCTTTCACGGTTACCATAGCGTTTGTATTGCTGTTTGGAGGGGTGGGCCTCATAATCTCCGCGGGCGGCCGGTTCCTCGCAAATATCCTCCCCGCGGCTGCATTTGTCATCGGAATAGCGATGGTGATTCTAGGAATATCCATACTTACAGGAAAAAATTATTTACAGCTTGCGCTTGCGGCAACCCTATCGTCCAGGATAAAAACCAAAGAATCCAGCGGATTAGCTTCTTTTTTCCTGTTTGGTATTGCCTACGCGATAGCATCTTTGAGCTGTACCCTGCCTATTTTTCTTGCTGTGGCAGGCAGTTCCCTTACGACGGGAGGATTCTTTAGCGGCCTCGTACAATTCCTAAGCTATGCCCTCGGCATGGGAGCGGTAATCACGATACTCACGATAGGAACAGCCCTCTTCAAGGGAGCAGTGGCCCGCTATATGCGCAAATTCCTGCCTTATGTAGAAAAAGCAAGCGCAACACTCATCATCATAGCCGGCACATTTGTCATATACTACTGGCTTACTATAGGAGGCCTTGCCAGAAACATCCGGGATTTTTTTTAATTCTATTCCCGGAAAACCCTTAGATAAACTTAGGGCAAGACAAAAAGCAGGACACAATGTCCTGCTTTATTATTTTTTAGCCAAAGCACTTAGGACAAACTAGCTTCATCGTTTATCCGTCTGTTGTGGAGCATATCTATGCGATCGAGCCGGGGTTTTCTGATATTCCACACGAGCTTAATATTCCAAATTCGAACCAGAGAAAGGAGTTGGAGTATCCATTTGCCCATATCCGGCTGATACCAATGCCATCCCATATACGCGCATTTGGGGTCGGCATGATGATTATTGTGGAAAGGCTCGCCGCTCGGAATAAGCCATCCGAGGATTATATTATTCGTGCTGACGTCTTTGGTGGCGTACGGCCGTTCCCCCCACTTGTGGCAAACGGAATTAATCGCGAAAATCGCATGCGAGGCAAACAAAAGCCTGAGAACACCGACGAGCAGCATACCCTCCAACCCAAAAAATACAAATGGGATCACGAATCCCGCTATCCCCGGTAAAGGCACCCAGTACTTTTGCAGTACAATAAATTTATCTCTTAAAAGATCCGGGCACATGGTCTTTTGATC
>CAJXHR010000064.1 GCA_913054525.1 uncultured bacterium
TTGAGAACATGCGCAGAGAAGGATATGAACTTCAAGTTTCTCAACCCCAAGTTATTATAAAGGAAATTGACGGCAAGAAGCATGAACCCTTTGAAGAAATTGTAGTAGATGTTCCGGAAGAATTTCAGGGAGCGGTTATTGAAAAATTAAGCTTGCGCAGATCGCAACTGATGAATATGGAGCTGCGGGAAGGCCGCGCTTTTATGCAGTTTGAAGGCCCAAGCCGCGGTTTGTCGGGATATCGAAGCCAATTTGTTACGGATACGAAAGGTACGGGAATTTTAGCAAGGCGGGTTGTTGAGTATCGTCCACACATGGGAGAAATTGCACATAGAAAAGTTGGCTCGATGATCTCTGGGACAACGGGTAAGGCATTGGCCTTCTCGCTCGATAACTTGCAGACCAGAGGTACTTTGTATATTAAAGAAAATACTCAGGTATACGAAGGTATGGTAATTGGAAATACAGCAAAAGGAGAGCAGATGACGGTCAATCCAATAAAAGGAAAGCAACTTACTAATATGAGATCCTCTGGCGCTGACGACGCCATTAATCTTACTCCCCCTAAAATCATAACTATTGAAACGGGATTGGAGGTAATGGATAAAGACGAATACCTAGAAATAACTCCCGAAAGTGTACGCCTACGAAAGAAATATCTTACAGAGATAGAGCGCACCAAAGCAGGGCGAAAAAAATAAAAGTAGACGCGCTTTCTTTCGTCAATGGGAGAGGCAGTTAATTTTGGTATTAGCCATGGTTAACCTTCAGGAATCCCATTTTAAATATAACAAATAAGAGTATACAAAGGACAATTCCAATCGAAGCAAGAAAGGGTATCATAAAGGCAATTCCAAGAAATAATCCTCCGAGCATCGGGCCAGTTAGCCGCCCCATGTTCTCAAACGCTCCCGCAGCCCCCAAGGTGGCACCCATTGCGCTATGCGTTTCTTCTGATATCAGCGCGCTTAAAAGCGGCCGGGAAATAGACGCGCCGAAAGCGGCAATTCCCATCGAAATATAAACCAACTCCATGCCGGGCAGAAACGGCATAGATCCAAATCCTAAAGACATAATCGATAACCCTATCACCACGGCGGCACGCTTCGTCACGAACTTTAAAATTATAGGCAGTAGGATCGCTTGCGTGAAAGCGATGACACCACCGAGTACGGTAAAGAGAAGTCCTATTTCCTGCACGGTCATGTGAAACTTCTCAAGACCAAGTAAGGGAATAGAAACTTGAGTGTTGGACATTGTAAATGACCAAGCAAACACCAATAAAAAAAATGGTGCAAGCGGTCCCTTCAGGCCTTTCCAGAGTTGCGTTATGTTGAGCGCAGCTTTACGAAGATCAATATTTTTTGATTTTTTTTGTATGGATTCGGGAAGCAACCGTGCTATATATACAAAATTTAGAGCGGCAATGAACGAGGCAACGAAAAAAGGGAGCGAGATGCTTTCCTGAGCGAGAACTCCCCCGATGGCCGGACCAAATACTGCTCCCAAGGCCATAGCTGCGCCAACGCGACCAAAATGTTTTACGCGATCTTTTTTTGTTGTGCAATCGGCAATATAGGCTCGAGTTGTGGGAAATATAGCGCCAGCAAATACACCCTGCAAAAATCTCAAAACAAAAAGTACGGATAAGTTTCCTGCAAGCCCAAAGAGAAAAAATGATGCCGACATCCCAAAAAGCCCCAGCGCAAGAATCGGTTTTCTTCCGAATCGATCGGATATTTTTCCCCAAAAAGGCGAGAATAATAACTGAGCTAAGGCGAACGACGAAGCGAGTAGTCCTATTACAAGAGTGCTTGCATTAAACGTTTTGGCATATAGGGGAAGCAAAGGGAACACCATTGAAAAAGACATAATGCTGACGAAGGCAGCAAGATATAAAGCGAAGAAGGAGGGATGTTTAGGTTTTGGGATGATCATGGTATATATGCAATAAAAAAAGGCTAGTTAGACCCTAGCCCTTCATGCGCGCGAATGTTCCTCGCGGATTAATTTGTGGGCAGTGAGCATCTGGGCGCCTTCCATTCCCTAGCCGCGTATGGCATTTCATTCTTCCGCGATGATTGTTTAGGCACGAAATATCATACCAGATTATAAGTTATCTGTCAAATTATTTCGACTGTGCATTAGTCGTGCCTATAGGGATGATTTATACCGCCTAGCTCTCTTTTAGAACCAATTGCGAAATAAATTTTTTATCAAATCCGATCTGTCTACGTTGCTAATGTGCGTGAGATACTCATCCTGCATTTTATAAAGAACTACAAAAATCCAGATTGCCCATTTATGCTTCAGGTAAAAATCATAGGCCTTGGGCTCTGCGGCTTTCTTAAGGAAAAAGATCGTGGCGTAAATTAAGAATAGCGGCTCTAAGAAATTCGGGAAATAGAACAGAATTTGCTCATTACCCGTTACAAGAAATGCTAATTGCCCCACGCTCCTGAAAATGAACAGGCCGTAAATCCATCTCCGTATCCCCCACTTCAATCTCCATGCGGCAAAGGCCATCCCGACATACGTTGCCCAATCCGCGATTTTATCTATTGGCTGATAGGTTGAATCTTTCAATCCAAGGGGAATTAATATATCCCCATCAATAGTATCAAGTACGAAATTGGCCCAGCCGGCAAGAAACGGAAAGAAAACAATGGCTACAGGAAATGCAAATTTGAGAAATACAACAGAAATTATAGCTATAGTTTGGAACATGTTTTTTTAACTCCCCTATTTCCTTTGCTTTTTCAAATTTATTATACTAAATCTGCTTCCAAATAAAAAGCCCGAAATTAACCGGGCTTTAATTTTTTTACTTGCACTTTGCGCACAGTTGAGGATTGCCTGTAAGAATCCGTATGGCAACGCCGCATTTCTTACACAGCGCGTCGTATTTGTTGAAGCTCATACCCCACCTCCTCTTTGAATTTTGAGATTATCTCATTTTGACGTTGGTTTACGTCTTGTTATTGCGAAGTATCTCCGCCAGCTCCTTAAGTACCTCCCGAACGTCCTCCTCGAATTCGAGATTAGATATACGAACGAATGCAGAGGCGTGGGAAGGACGCTGTTCAAGATCTCGTTGTGCTTCCTCGAGTGCAATTTCTAGCGTGGGTCCGATGCCAATCCTATACAGAAAATTACCGGGAAGATCTCTCTCTGTATACGGGCCCTCGCGATTCCCTCCAAGCCAAATCTCATGACGGTCAGAAATTTTAGGCATGGGCCTATGCTGAGGACCACGATCTATCCTTGTGAGTAAGTAGCCCTTTCCCCTTGCCTCTTCTTTCATTTGGTTAAATGGCACCATTTACTCCTCCTAGCCGCTAGACTTGTTAAAATTACTATAGTACCTTATGACAATAGTATCACTAGATGGCTCGCATGTCAAGACGGGACGACTTCAGAAGCCATGGAGCAAACAGAGGAGGCGGATGTGTTTGGATAGAAAAAAACCGCATGTGGGAAACATGCGGTTTTTTGAAAATTACTCGCCTTTTCGAAGATAAAACACGCAATGATCGACGGGCTTGGAATCTCTAAAGTACACCATTCCGCCGATTTTTTCAGGCCCTTCATATTCGATCAAGCGCAGCCCCAAAGCTTCCAATGCTTTAAGTATTTCCTTCTCGTCATAGAGCTGAAACGAACGTACAGCATCTCCATAATCTGAGTCTATCACTGTCATGATTTCATTGTCCTCAGACTTAGACAAGTTAAATTCACTTTTATTTTTCACCATCAGCTGCAGAACGCCGCCAGGTTTTAATACTCTCGCAAATTCTGGCAGGGTGACACCGAAGACGAAATGCGGTTCAATATGCTGAATTACAGCATCACATACAATGAAGTCAAAGAACTCTTCGGGAAAATCCAGGGGGCAACGCAAATCAGCTACAGATAGACGATCGGCAATCTCGGGGTGGAGCGTGCTTGCGGTTTCAATATTTTCGTACACAGCGTCGATGCCTACGATATCGTAACCAGCTTTCCAGAGGAAGTACGTATCGCGTGCTGTAGCACACCCTGCATCCAGACCCGTAAAATTATACGCGGGCTCATCGGCTTTACGGCCATGCGTCAATTCTATAAGACGCAAAAGTAAATCTACATCATCCCCAAGGGCTGGGTGAGAGGCGTTAGGGTAAATCGACTGAGTGAACGCGTGTTGAACTACGCCATAACGTTCCGAATGTTCCCTGTAAAAACTCTCTGAATAATCAGGGGACTTGCTCTTAGTCATGGGACATCTGTGCCTCCTGTTCTTTATTGTTTATAGTGATATAAGGCCCATAAATTGTCAACTAGCCTCACCTTAACCTTTTTGTCAAAAATAATCTGCTCCTCGTCCTCGCCTTGAACGCCGACGGAAGAGGAAGCGGGAATTCTTGATTTCAAGAAGCCTCGGCCCTGTAAACTTTGAAGACGATCTCACCTAAGTTCTGGGCCGAATATATTTCCTTTATTATTCTGTGATTCGGGAATTGATCCAGGAATGAATTAACACAATTTATATCGTACGCAGGTTCAATTCCGCGCATAAGTATTCCGTCGTGCTTAAAGGACGCGTTCTTATTGTAACAAATAAGAAATTTATAGTAATTACCTTTTCTAAGCGGTCTATAATTCAGGAAATTAGCGTCCTCGATAGTTGTAAATTTTTTGCCCAG
>CAJXHR010000065.1 GCA_913054525.1 uncultured bacterium
ATGTTTGTCGCGTAATCGCCCATTGCCGTATTTGCCAGATACTCTACCCTTATCTCGGCCTTAATCTTCGCGGCTTTTTGTATTATTTTTTTGATCTCGTTGCGAATCATCTTTTCACTTTACCATCTATTCCTCAAAAGTAAAAACCCCGCAGATGCGGGGCCAAATCTATTACTTAAGCAGCTTAACAACGATTCCGAAGTCCGGATCAACGGCTTTTGTCCTCCGCCTGCTCTTTCCTTTAAAAACATCTTGATCTTTCCACCATGCTCCGGTAAGCGTACAAACAACGACCGTATCCTCATTATTCTCTATTTCTTGCCGCCATATGGCCTTGGCAAGCCCTGCGACAGAAACCGCTGATGACGGCTCGCATGCCGCTTGCGGGCACAGTTTAGCTATAAGCCCATGAAAACGCATGATTTCTTCGTCGGACACCATATCAAAACGGCCTTCTGATTCCAAGACCGCTTCTTCGGCCTCCTTCCACCTTGCGGGATTGCCTATGTTTATCGCGCTTGCGATTGTTTTGGGATTTCCTATGGCATAGCCCCGCACAATGGGCGCCGCCCCCTCTGCCTGATATCCCATCATCCTGGGTAGCTTGCGTACGCCTTCGGGCGTCCTGCGGCCCCATTTTGCCATCCGTGCACTTATATCACATCCCGACCAATACGCGCTGTATTCTTTATATCCCATCCAGTATGCGGTAATGTTCCCCGCATTCCCTACAGGGATAAAATGATAATCGGGGGCTCGACCCAGCTCATCCAAAATTTCAAACGCGGCCGTTCTCTGGCCCGGGAGCCTGTACGGATGGGTGTTATTGAGCACCACAATGCCGGAACACTCCCCATTAATCCTGCGCACTATATCTTGACACGCATCAAAGTTTCCGTTTATTTCAATAATTTTTGCGCCATACGCGAGGATTTGCACGCGCTTGCCTTCCGCGATGCCTCCTGCCGGCACAAGCACCCACACAGGCGCTCTCGCCTCCGCTCCGTATGCGGCAGCTGCCGCACCAGTGTTTCCGGTGGACGCGCAGACAAATCCCTCAACGCTCTCTTCTCCCATGGATTTTGAAACTGCGGTCGTCATACCCCTGTCCTTGAAAGAACCTGTAGGGTTTGCGCCTTCATATTTAAAATAAAGCTGGCCGCAGAACCCAATTTCGCCAGCCACCTTAGGCGCAAATATCATCGGGGTGTCGCCCTCGCCTAAGGAAACTATTGATGACTCATCTATATCGGCAAAAAATTGCCTGAACTTCCTGATTATCCCCATTTTCATTTTAAAGAACCTCCATCTTGTGTAATGGATGATATTAACGTAAACTAGAAATGCAGCAATGTCAACGATAGCAAAAAATAAAAAGGCATATTTTGATTACGAAATCCTTGAAACATGCGAGGCAGGTATTGTATTGCACGGATTTGAAGTGAAGTCGATAAAACTTGGGCACATAAGCTTGAAAGGCTCGTATGTCACCATAAGAGACAATGAGGCCTATCTTATAAATGCCCATGTCTCTCCCTACCAGCCGCTGAATATGCCCAAGGACTATGATCCTACGCGCTCGCGAAAGCTCCTCCTCAATCGTTCCGAAATAAACACGCTTACCGGCAAATCCAAATCACAAGGATTGACTTTACTCCCCATTTCGGTGTATACTAAGAAAGGAAAAATCAAGGTGCAAGTTGGATTGGGAAGAGGAAAGAGGAAGCATGAGAAACGGGAAAAAATAAAAAGAAAAGATACGGAAAGAGATATTGGAAGAAAATTGAAATAAGGGGACGAAAGGCCTCGACAGGAACAATCTTTCCAATATGCAAGTTGAGTACTCTGTAATCTCACAAAACTTACAGAAAAATATAAGTGCAAACTTATTTAGCAAGGTAAGAAGCGCCTTTGCAGGCACTTTGACTCCTGCACCAGTTTACGCTTAAATAACGTAAACCGTCTGTCTGCTGACTCTTGATAGGCAGAATAGGCGTCATACATCGGGATAGAATATTTACCACTCCTCACTAAATATTCGAAAAAAAGAGGATAGGAATACAAGAATTTTGCTAAGTTTTTATCTTATATTCCGAATGCAAACAACTTAGATAAACTTGTAGAAATATTGTTTGAGATATTCTTTGGACGCGAGTTCGATTCTCGCCGTCTCCACTAAAACAACGAGTGGCTTTAGCCACGACTATGTTTTAGTAGCCCTAAAGGATTGCTGTTTGTTACCAATCGATTCTTTCGGAATCTCTTGGACAAACAGGGAAGATGCCGAAATGCCGCAGCATTTTGGCGCCACCGATATAATTAGCATATTTTGATAAAAAGACCACGATTAAACAATCAAATACAAGCTCCTGAAGTTCGTGTTATTGACGATACGGGAAAAAATCTCGGCGTTTTAAGCACGCAGGAAGCGATTAACGTAGCGCGCGAAAAAGAATTGGACCTGATAGAAATAGCCCCGACGGCAAAACCCCCTGTCGCAAAAATAATGGAGTACGGCAAGTACCTCTATCACGAACAGAAAAAGGAGAAAGAAGGCCGCAAGGGACAAAAAAACGAAACAAAAATGGTACGATTTTCTGTACGCACTTCCGGAAGCGACCTTGAATTTCGTGCAAAGCAGGTGGACAAATTTCTGAAAAAACGCTATAAAGTGCGGATACAGATGACGTTAAGAGGGCGAGAGAAAGCATTGCGGGACTTTGCGAACAAACGCTTGGAAAACTTTTTATCGCAAATTACAGAGTCCTATAAAGTAGAGCAGGAGCTAAAAAACTTTCCAATGGGAATGTTTATGGTGATAAGCAAGACATGAGAAAGCTTAAAACAAAAAAATCGGTTCTAAAACGGTTTAAGGTCACTGCCACTGGCAAGATTTTACATAGGCCGATGCATCAAGATCACTTTAACGCCAAGGCAACCGGAAAGCAAAGGCGCCTGAAAAGACGCTGGCTTCAAATAACCGGAGCCGAAGCAAAAGCAATTAAAAAGCTTTTACCCTATACATGAGAATCAAACGCGGCACCGTCCGCATCAAAAAAAGAAAGCGGCTTCTTGCGCACGCAAAAGGATTCCGATGGCGAAGGAGCAATGTCTACCGTCTTGCGAAAGAGGCAGTTCATCATGCCTGGGCAAACTCATATGTCGGCCGCAAACAAAAAAAGCGGAATTTCCGCCGGCTTTGGAATATCCAAATAAACGCCGCTTCCCGAGAAAATGGCCTCTCTTATTCAAAATTCATTCATGGCCTGAAGCAAAATAATATTGAACTCGATAGAAAAGTTCTCTCCGAGCTTGCCCGCGAAAACCCACGAGTTTTCAAGGAGTTGGTGGAAAAAATAAAGTAAAAAGCCCGACATAAGATCGGGCTTTTTTTATTATTTAATATCGAAATCTCCGGTACCAAGGGCGTAGTTTCCTGTGAATACCGCATCGTGGAAACTGTCCATTCTGAATGGCCACTCCCGCTCGGCTACATCCAGTATCGCCTGTTTTATTTTCTTTAAACTCAAATATCCCAGCGAGTCAGCGCCAATCTCTTCCGCTATCCGCGATACATCTCTGTCAAAGCGACGCGCTATGAGCGTTTCTTTTACATAGTCCTTGTAGGTATCATTGCCGTAAATATCGGGATTGAAATACATATCTGATCCCGATCGCACATGTACGCTTCGCGCGCCCGCTCTGCGGCAGAGTGCTATTACCCGGCTTATTGTGGTGCCTCTGACTATGGAGTCGTCCACAAGAGTGACATCTCTTCCGATTATAAGCTCTCTTATTGCGTTGAACTTTTCCCTCAAATACTTTTGGCGTACCTCTTCGTAGGGCTCTACCCATATTCTGCCGGAAGTGTTGGGCCGCAGAAGAGCGTCGGGTTCCCAATCAACATCATAACCCATCTCTTTTAGACGGAGAAAATATCCCCAAGCATGATGTTCCCCGGAACTTTTTACCGGAACTATCAGCCCTTCGGTTGGATGTTCTTCGGCAAGATAATATCCCATTTTGCGCCTCGCCAATGCCACCCTGACGCCATGTATCTTGCTGTCGGGCCTTAAAAAATATATGATTTCAAAAATATCAAACTTGAACTCGCAAGCGGCAGTCCACATATGAGACCTTATGCCGGACTCACCTATCACGACAAGTTCCCCGGGGCGTACGTCTCTTATAAATTGCGGTGTCTGTATCCCTCCTTCATCGTCTGCAACTTCCAGATGATCAAATGCGCAGGATTCCGAAGCTACGATGTAATCATTTCCGCGCCTTGCTATTTGCAGAGGATGCACGCCGTAAGGGTCTCTTGCGGCATAAATTTCTCCTTTGTACAAAATAACAAAACAAAACGCGCCCTTGAGCTTCCTGAATACATCAATCAACGCGTCTTGAAAGATTGGGGCAGGAGAGGCAGATATCAAATCCGCAACAAGCCGCGTATCGGAATAATCCGAATCTTGCAAGCTTGCTCCACCCTTGTAATCCTCCCCAAACTCACAAAGAAGTTCGCTCATATTTATAATCTGGCCATTGAAGCAAAGAGCGAATTCCTCCTGGTCATAATGCCTAAACATCGGCTGTGCATTATGCACGGAACTTGAGCCGGTATTGGAA
>CAJXHR010000066.1 GCA_913054525.1 uncultured bacterium
GCAGAATCATAAATGAGCCGACAGCGGCGGCTCTTGCGTATGGATTGGAAAAAAAGAAAAATGAGCAGATCGTTGTGTACGATTTCGGCGGCGGGACATTTGACGTATCCGTGCTTGAGGTAGCGGAAGACACCGTTGAGGTAAAAGCAACCGGTGGCGATACGCATCTTGGCGGTGATGACTTTGACCAAAAAATTACCGACTGGATAATTGATGAATTTAAAAAACAGGAGGCAATAGATTTGTCCAAAGACACTCTCGCGCTTCAACGGCTTAAGGATGCCGCGGAAAAAGCAAAACATGAGCTCTCAAGCACGCCGGAGGCCGATATCAACATTCCGTTTATAACTTCTGACGCCTCGGGGCCGAAGCACTTGGACCTTAAATTTTCCCGGGCGAAGTTTGAAGAGCTTGTCTCTGAATTTATTGAGCGTGCGGAGGAGAAAACAAAGGAGGTAGTCGCGGATGCCGGTTTTAAGATGGAAGATATTGATGAGATTGTGCTGGTGGGCGGGCAGACTAGGATGCCTGCTATACAAGAGTCGGTGAAGAAACTTTTTGGAAAAGATCCGCATAGAGGTATCAACCCGGACGAAGTTGTCGCAATGGGTGCCGCTATTCAGGCGGGAATATTCCAGGGCGATGTTAAAGATGTTTTGCTCTTGGATGTTATTCCGCTTTCTTTGGGAATTGAAACGCTCGGCGGAGTGACAACAAAGCTTATAGAAAAAAACACTACAATTCCGGCTTCAAAGTCGCAGACCTTTTCGACCGCAGCGGATAATCAGCCGTCTGTTGAGATACATGTGCTCCAGGGTGAGCGTGAAATGTCAGCGGACAATAAGACGCTCGGCCGTTTCATTTTAGACGGTATTCCTCCCGCGCCCCGCGGCATGCCGCAAGTGGAAGTCAGCTTTGATATAGATGCAAACGGCATTTTGAGCGTAAAGGCGATGGATAAGGCAGCTAATAAAGAGCAATCCATACGCATAGAGGCCTCTTCGGGCCTCTCAAAAGAAGATATCGAGAAAATGACGCAGGAAGCTGAACAGCATGCCGATGAAGACAAAGCGAAGCGCGAGAAGATAGAAGTCAAGAATAGCGCGGATCAGGTAGTGTATCTTGCGGAAAAATCTCTCAAGGATGCGGGCGACAAGGTTAGCGAGGACGTAAAAAAAGAAGTGCAGGAAAAAGTTGACGCACTAAAGGCCGTAAAAGATGGCGATGACATTGAAGCAATAAAATCTGCAATGGCGGATCTCAGCACAACTCTCCAAAAAATCGGAGAGGAGATGTATAAGCAGAATCAGGAATCCCCGAAGCAGGACGAGTCCGCTGCGGGCCAGGCAGGAAGCACGGATCCCGCCGAGGGCGAGGCTCGCGAGGAGCGGCAAGAATCAACTTTCGAAAATGCTGAAAAGCAACCAGAGAATGAAAGCACTGAAAAAGATTCCGGGGAGGAGAAGGAAGAGGAAGAAAAGAAAGAGTAGATATGCTATAATAGCAAGTAATGACAGAGGGCATTAGAGGAAAAATTGACTCTATAAACATAAAGAGTGTTAAGGAGATTTCGAGAGATCAGCTGATTTTCGCCGGCATTATTGTTGTACTCGCATTTTTTGCCTGGTTCGCGTTTTATCTGATAGTGTACCAAGTTGCGAGCGGGGTTGGGATATGGGCCATTTCGGCCCTGCTGTTTCTTGCGTTTGCGATATCAGTGGGATTGAGTTTTTTTCTGCTTAAGCCCCGGTTTCTTGCGATCGCGACGTATCTTGCGATATCGCTTTTTGCTTTCGTGTTTTTTGGCTGGCGGGGGATCGAGATTTCTGCGGTTCTTGCTTTTTTTACAGCGATGATTTTGGGCTATAAGTGGGTTAGACTGGAGCAGGAGCGTCTTATTCCATTTTGGTATACGCGGCTTATACGAAAAGGCATGCCTATATTTTTCACTGGCCTTGCGTTTGCGCTTGCCCTTTTCTACAGCGCTTCGCCGGCCGGCCGTGTATCAGCGGCACCGCAGATTCCCCAATCAATTGTAAGCGCCATGCTTATACCCGCAGAGTACGCACTTCGCGCATATATACCTGATTTCAAAAAAGATATGAAAGTATCGGAAATTGAAGAGTTGCGAGGTGCTGCATTTAAAAATTATTTTGCGCAATTTTCGCCGGAGGAGAGAGGAAAGACCATAATTGAGTTTCTGGCCGACCTAATAAATACGCAATTGGAGGCCTCAATCCTCTCCTATAAGCAGTTTCTCCCTGTAATCTATCTGTTCGGTTTATTCCTAGCATTCAAGGCAATTTCCGCACCGTTCATGTGGATAGCAATGGGAATGGGGTGGATTGTCATGAAAACACTCTTACGTCTTAAGCTACTTAAATTGCATAAAGTGGGGGTGGAGAAGGAGGAGCTTACCCTATAATTATGGATTATTATCAAACTCTCGGCGTTCCTAAAAATGCGTCAAAGGATGAAGTAAAGCGAGCTTACAGAAAGCTTGCTCATAAATATCACCCCGACAAACAAGGGGGCGACGAGAAAAAATTCAAAGAAATAAATGAGGCATACCAAGTGCTAGGCGATGAAGAGAAAAAGGCCCAATATGATCAATTTGGGTCGAATTTTGGTTCCGGGGGAGGTAGCGGATCTCATGGATTTTCCGCCAAAGGCGGACCAGCCGGGGGCTGGAATTTTGGGTCTCGGGCAGGTGGTTTCGAAGGGGTTGACTTTGGAGATATATTTTCCGAATTTTTTGGAGCCGGAGCTCGTACCGGAACGCGTACCAAGCAGAAGGGGCGTGATATAAAAGCTGATATGATGATTTCTCTTGAGGAAGCGTATCGCGGCGTGGAGCGCGAAATTTCTTTGAAAAAGAACGCAATGTGTTCAAAGTGCAACGGGAGCAAAAATGAACCCGGAACTTCTCTAAAGGGCTGTAAGGCATGCGGCGGTTCGGGAGAAATACGGCAAACTCACCGGACAGTCCTTGGTTCTATCACGCAGGTTCATGAATGCGCTGAATGCAAAGGAGAGGGAAAAATACCCGAAAAGAAATGCTCCAAATGCCGCGGCGCGGGAATTGTGCAAGAAGCAGAGCGTATAAATATCAAGATTCCCGCAGGCATACATTCGGGGGAGCACATAGCGTTTCAGGGGAAAGGCGAGGCGGCTGCCGGGGGATATGGTAATTTATATGTAGAGGTGCACATCAAGGAGAATCCGCAATTTGAGCGCGAAGGAGATGATATATATACGAATATAGAAATTTCAATGCCGCAGGCGGCATTGGGCGAGACAATGACGATAAAAACTCTTTCCGGGGAGCAGGATATACAAATCCCCAGTGGCACGGAATCTGGAGCAATGATAAAATTACAGGGTAAGGGCATGCCCCGGCTTCACAGGCCCGGACATGGCGATCACTGCGTGAGGATAGCGATAAGGACTCCAAAAAATTTATCAAAGCATGCTAAAGAATTACTTAGTGAATTAAGAAAAGAAGGTATTTAATGACGCAACTTGCCGCCTTGTTTAATAATTTCACCCTATCTTGGGACTTGGGCGTAATAATCTTCCTGTTTATTGCCGTTTTTATGTATGGCTTTAGCGTGGGGCAAAGAAAGATTGGGTTGCTTCTCCTGAGTATATATTTTGCTTATGTCATAACGGATATTTTGCCCAATTCAAGCAGGATAACCGATCTCATGCCCGCTTCTTTCCTGTCCTTTTTTGATGTCGGTGTTTTTGTTGCGCTTGTATTTGTACTTTTTTTTGTTCTTGCCGGTTCTGTTCTGCGCTCTACTCTCGGGTTGCCCCGAAAAGAGGAGGGGCAGTGGTGGCACCTTTGCATTCTAAGTTTCGTTATCGCAGGATTTTTCAGCTCCTCCATACTTGCCTTAGCGCCGGATTTGTATTATGATCAACTCTCAACAATTACATCAGAATTTTTTCTGGAAAATTTTGCTCAATTTGGGTGGGCAATCGCGGGAATATTAACACTCGTATTTCTAAAAAGGACGAAGAAGAAAGCATAGCATGCGCCCATAATACGCGCCCATAGCTCAGCTGGTAGAGCAGCTCCCTTTTAAGGAGACGGTCGCAGGTTCGATCCCTGCTGGGCGCACTTGTATAGCACATTAAATTTTTAAGGAGGCTGAAAGGTGGACAGAAAAAACCAGAAGACTATCTGGACAGACTTGTACTTTCGACAATACGGTTGTCTTTCTGCGGGGCATTTGCTGGTGTAGCTATGCTTCTTTCAGGTGCTTTTGTGTCTATGTGTGCGTGCGTACATCCCGGTTCCCTTGAAGCAATCCTTGCTAATATCATAATGTGGACAGGCGGTCTATTGGCCATTGGAGAGTCCATTTTTATTGTTCTGTATCTCTGCCTTTTTTGGCCGATGGCCAAAGGCGCAATATTAGGCGACGGCCATCGATATAATAGATAACTTTGATATAGGGCCGAACACTCGGCCTTTTTAAAATTTCAACGGCTCAATACTTTAAAAGTATTGAGCCGTTGAATTTATGTCCGAAAATGCCATACTGTGGAATAGGAGGGGAAA
>CAJXHR010000067.1 GCA_913054525.1 uncultured bacterium
AATTGAAAACGACTTCACAGAAATTTGACATGCCGCAACTTCAAAAAGCAGCAACTTTGTTCCTTGAAGCGTCAAATAGTATAAAGTATTCCCCAATTCCCCAATTGCCTATAGAGCTGGCAGTTGTCGAGCTCAGCTCGACTGATGGGAAACTTGTAGAAGAATAATATTGCCAGGTCGTCCAATGGCAGGACAGCGGCCTTTGAAGCCGTTAATCTTGGTTCGAATCCAAGCCCGGCAGCTGATAGAGTTTGCCCAAGAGCAAAGCGATTGGAGGCAAACTCATCACTTAGCAGCTTTGCTGCTAAGAACATTTGTCCAAATTTTAATTTGGTTACAAAACTCATCATCCCGAGGCTTCAGCCGAGGGATTACCTTTTTTCCCAATAGCAGAGCGACTTGTTTACTAATAAGGTATCCAGCATCTTCAATGCTGGACGCTCAATTTTGCAGCCACCCCGCAGCTGCGAGGTTGGGCAAAATTGGCGCATATGACTTACACCGTCTACATCCTCAAATGCAACGACAACTCACTGTATGTAGGGTGCACGAAAAATATCGAAGAGCGTATAAAAGAGCACAATAAATCCAAAAAAGGAGCACACTACACAAAGATTAGAAGACCCGTAATACTTATGCATACAGAAGAATACACGACATTGAAAGAAGCAAGAAAACGGGAAGCAGAAATAAAAAAATGGCGAAGAGAAGAGAAGCTAAAACTTATAACAGGTGTCAAGAATAAAGGTACCTGACCCCTTTATTCTTCTCAGTGCCACACGATAATGATTACAGATGACATAAAAATAAACGTTACGGCAGGCCATGGCGGCAAGGGGTCTGTAGCGTTTCAAGGAGTAAAGAAATCTCTTGGGCCGACCGGCGGCAGCGGAGGTGCCGGCGGCAACGCCGTTTTAATGGGTGTTTCTGATTTAACCGCGCTAAATCAATTGCGAGGTATGGGGGAAACAGTCGTCGAAGACGGCAACGACGGACAACCTCAATTTCATGACGGACGCGCCGGTAAGGATTTGATTCTCAATGTGCCCGTCGGCACGGTCATTCATAACTTGGATACAGGGGAAAAACAAGAAATTATCAAAGTGGATGAACGTGTTGTTGTGGCAAAAGGCGGGAAAGGAGGGAGGGGAAATTTTCTGTTTCGTTCGTCCCGCAATACGTCACCGGAGCAGTTTCAGCCGGGCCTTCCGGGAGAAGAAGTGCATTTGCGGCTTGAGCTAAAATTTATCGCTGACGTTGGGCTGATCGGATATCCGAATGTCGGAAAATCAAGCCTGCTCAATGAGCTTACGCGCGCGAACAGCAAGGTGGCAAATTATCATTTCACGACCCTTGAGCCCAACCTCGGTGTTTACTACGAGCTTATTCTTGCGGATATTCCGGGACTTATTGAAGGCGCCTCTGAGGGTAGAGGACTGGGGATTAAATTTCTCCGGCACATCGAACGCACAAAAGTACTTTTTCATCTTGTGAGCGCAGAGGCCGAAGATCCGGCAAAGGACTACAGGGCTATTCGCAAGGAGCTTGCTGCTCACAACAAAGAAATGCTCAAAAAGCCGGAGTATATATTTTTAAGTAAAAGCGATATGCTCACGAAATCGGCAGTGAAAGAAAAAATTTCTAAGCTCGAAAAGATTTCAAAACAGAAAAATTCAACAATAAAATCCGTCATGCCGCTCACAATTTACGATGATAACGATGTGAAAAAAGTAGAAAAAATCCTTAATTTATTAAAAGAAGAGAAAGAAGAGAAGGGTGCTGATCCCGTCAAAGATGCGTAGACTTCGTCGAAGCCCCGCATCTATTGACAGATACTTCCTTCTATGCTATAATGGTAGTAATAAGATATCTATCATTATGGTGGGTATAATTTAACTGGAGGGGTGGTGTAATGCAAAAGAACGAAGTGCTGAAGAAAATGGATGAAGCCGCGAGCGCGGCCGCAAGTGAGTTTGCGTCTTTTGATCCAGAAATCTACGAAGCAATAAGAGACTGGTGGATCGAACACTATCCCGAGGCTGGCCACAAGCGACTAGGACGAATACTGATTGGTGCTGATCCTCGCGAAGAGAGTTAGATTTTACGCAATAAGTATGCTCTCCCAAAAACCACAGGGTTCGCCCTGTGGTTTTAAAAATAAGATCCTTATGGTATTCTAAGCATAATCAATCTAATAAATAAATTTATGCAGGAAGAATTTAAAAATAGAAAATGTTCGAAATGTGAAAGCGCCGAATTTACAGTCGGCCAATTGAGGGCGACGGGTGGTTTCTGGACTAAACTTTTTAATATTCAAAACCTGAAATTTGTGACTCTGATTTGTAAGGCATGTGGGTATACAGAGCTTTATAAAAAGGGGACAAGAAGTGCTGAAAATATACTAGATTTCTTTACTAATTAATTTTAATAAGAGTATCTGTTGTAATAGAAAACAGATACTTTATAATTATATATATGGGAAAACGACGTACAGCAGTAGGAAAAGGAAAAAAATCGCGTTCAAAGAAGACCCAAAAGCGGCTTGCGATAAAGCGTGAAATGTTGGCAAAAAAGGCCGGCAAAAAGCGCAAATAGTCCCGATCACATATTTCTATCGCGCATTAGTATTGACAGATATTTTGGCATATGCTAAGATGGTAGGAATAGTGTTCATTCCAATAAAAAGAATTTAGAGAAGAGGGTTTAGACTTAGCATAGAAAAAGGTAGCCTAGATATTAATCGCTTGCGCTGTTAGACGTAATTTACGCAGTCAGTCGTAGAACCCTAAATAAAACTACTAAGTATTGTTCTTGAAAACGCAGAATAGCGCCGTATGGTACAAGTTCCCTCTTCTCTGAATTTTTTAACTGGTTATCTCTAAAAGTTATCTGTAGAATTTAATATGTTTTTTTATTGAAACCAGGTGATCTGGTTTTTTTATTTATAATGGAAAGTCAAACAAGTAAAACTGAATATCGCGATCGTCCCCAAGCAGCTTCCGGCTTTGTGGATCTTGGCGTTGCGCCAACGCTTATTGAGGCATTGACGCGGTTAGGGTGCCTCGAGCCTACTCCTATTCAGCGACAGGCGATTCCCGTCGCGCTTAAAGGTAAGGATGTTGTCGGCATAGCGCAAACCGGAACCGGTAAAACATTTGCATTCGGAATCCCGATGATTCAAAGACTGGCCCAGATCAAGGGCCAGGGCCTCGTGATGCTGCCAACTCGCGAACTAGCCACTCAAGTGGCTGAGGTTCTCGGGCAGATAGGTAAAGCTATCAATCTTAAGGTCGTAGTTCTTATTGGCGGCGTTGACTCGAGAGCGCAAGCAAGAGCGCTGAAAAGTATGCCGCATATCATTGTTGCGACACCAGGCAGGTTGAATGACCACCTGGAGCAGAAGAATCTTACGCTCGATAAGGTGCATATTATTATTTTGGATGAAGCAGATCGCATGCTCGACATGGGTTTTGCGCCGCAAATAAAAAGAGTCTTTAATGTCATGCCCAAAGAACGGCAGACGTTATTGTTCTGTGCGACAATGCCGCAAGGAATTATGAAACTCGCAACAACATATATGAAATTGCCGATTCGCGTGGAGGTTGCGCCTCCCGGGACTACAGTGGAGAAGGTAACACAAGAAATTTTTATAATCGAAAAAGGCAGCAAGGACCGGCTTATGGAGAAGCTCCTTGAACAGTATCCAAGAACCACTCTTATTTTTATGCGGACAAAGCATGGCGTGAAGCGGCTTACGCAGAAAGTCCGCGCTATGGGGCATAGCGCTGCCGAAATTCATTCCAATAGGTCGGTTTCCCAGAGGCGCGAGGCGCTTGCAGGATTCAAATCAGGGAAATACCGGGTCCTGATTGCCACGGATATTGCTGCGCGAGGCATCGATGTCGCTGATATCGGCCTTGTGATGAACTATGATATGCCAAACGACCCCGATGATTATGTGCACCGGATTGGCCGTACTGCGCGCGCCGGTGCGGGAGGCCACGCGATATCATTTGTTACTCCCGATCAGCAAGGCGAAGTAAGGCGCATTGAGCGTTTGATAAAGGCAAGCCTCCCGGTTTCTCGACTTCCGGAACTTCCGCCGCAACGACAATCTAAAATAGATGATTACCGGGATAGAAGTCGCTCTGCGAGCAATAAACGAACGTTTCATCCTGGCAAAAAAAGTAGCCCCAAGTTTTCCGGCCGCCGGAGGCACCGGTAAGGAAAGATGTTTCTAGTCTGAATTTTTTG
The DNA here is from genome assembly GCA_913054525.1 of uncultured bacterium. Taxonomy (GTDB): domain Bacteria; phylum Patescibacteriota; class Minisyncoccia; order Spechtbacterales; family HO2-43-30; genus CAJXHR01. The sequence goes on from CAJXHR010000067.1 coordinate 4,255, forward strand.
ACCGGTCCGCGAGTAAAAAAACCGTCTTTGCTGACGGTTTTTTTGTGGCGAATATATTGACTAAAGTATTGAGCCGTTGATTTTTGATGGGAGGCGGGGGATAATGAGATGAATTATGGGAAGAACGACACAAGGCGAAAAATTTACTTTAGATATTTTTGAAAAAGAAACGGATATAAT
>CAJXHR010000068.1 GCA_913054525.1 uncultured bacterium
AACTCGGCAGTCTCGCGCAGGAATATTGGCAACTTGAAAATAAAGTTGGATACTTTGATGTCGCTTGCGAGCGCATAGTAGAGATATCCGGCGAGAAAGCTCTTGCTTTAATGGAATACCTCACACCTCGCAATGTCAGCGAAATCGAAGTTGGAAAATGCTGGTACGGTGTCGTATTGGATGAGGCAGGAGGCAATCTTGGGGATCCGGTTTTTGTGCGACGCGGCGAAAATCATTTCTGGCTCATGCTTGCCAGCAACCCTATACTCGACTATGCAAGGGCTGTGAGAAAATCATTGGGGATGACTAAATCCGATGTTGACATTCAAGATCCTAACATTTCAACTCTGCAGGTACAGGGGCCGATGTCCGAATCTGTAATCCGGGCTTTATTCAATGAAAGCGTAGCGAATTTAAATTATTACCATTGGACCGAAACAGAAACGTTGAACGGCAAAATCCCCTTTGTAGTAATGGCGACCGGCTATACCGGAAAACGTGGTTTTGAAATATCCCTTCTGGACAACGCGCGAGCCGGTGAATTTTATCATATGTTCCGGGAAGCAGGAGATCCTTGCGGACTTGTAATGACAGGTCCCAGCGATGCTCATAGGACTGAAGCCGGCATGATGAGCTGGAACCTCGACATGGGACGCGATGATACTCCATTTCATACCTATTCGCCTTTCATATTACGAAATATCCTAAGTCTAGATTTTGGCCGAAATCTTCGACTAAAAGGAAAGGACCTTTCCGAAATATCCGAAGAAACTTTTAAAGAAGCTCGACTTAAAGACGCCGATTTCATGGGCAAGCCCGTTCTTGCTGATATTCTCAGTCGAGGGGTCCATCCCGCACTTGATCAAAGATTGGTAGGCATTACGGCTGGCAAGGACATGTGGCTTGATGATGTCCCTGCACGCGAAAAAGGCATGTGGCCGGTATATGTTCGGAAACAAAGGCGGCATACTCTCATCGGCACATCTCGAACGCTGGCCTACTCCGGAGCTCTCAAGAAAAATATTGGTTTTGCAATGCTCGATACAGATTTTGCAATTCCCGGCACCCGAATCATAATCGAACCTCCGAGCGGAAAGACCCGCAATGCTCTTGTGACGGGTTATCACAGGTTCCGGGAACCGGAAGAAAAAGGCGCTTTTTCCGCAGCATAATTATAAATAAAAACCCTTCAATTTTAATTGAAGGGTTTTGCTTTTATTGGTTAAATTTTCATAAAAGTATTATCTGGATCATGTAATGGTGTAGTGCCTACCACTACCACTGTAGCGGGTATGCGATTTTGGAAATAGCTAATTTCAAGCTCTGTCCCAATTTGAGCGTAATCCTCGGGCAGGTAGGCTCTAGCAAGAATAATATTTTCTCCTGCGGATTCACTAAGCGAGTACGCATTATCGGAACTCGTCGTATATGAACATCGCGGATTTCCATCGACTGTATATTTGATGACTTTATCTCGCCGCGGATCGATAACGGGATAAGGGCCCGCTGCCACAACGCGCTCCGGATTTCTCATCATAAGGGTACATATAAGCTCTTCCGGAGGTGTTTCTTGGTCGCGCTTTGCTAAAAGAGCACGCTTACCGATAAAGTCTGCGTTTTTTACTCGCGAAAATTCATCGCCGTACCTGAACCGGTCTCGCACGACACCTGCCCCGATCAAATTATGGTCGAGATTGATATCCGACTGCGGAGCCAAGAGAGGGAAACTCTTCTCTAAGCGCATGGATCCTCTATATGAATTCAAGCCTAGCGGAATAATCCGGTGATTCTCTCCGGCTTCCAATAAAACCTCGTATACTTTGAGAGAGTTTTTAGCTCCTTTTATATACAGTTCCCAGCCAGACTCACCGACAAATGAAACGCGCACAGCCCGAACTCGTACCCCATGGATCATGATTTCTCGCGTATCCATATAAGCAAAACCCGTATTAGAAACATCATCCCCGGTTACCTGCTCAAGCACGGCCCGTGCTTGAGGCCCCCAAAGACCGTAAATAGCGTAGTCATGGGTGACGTTTTTTATTGTCACCGATCCGTCGTCGGGAAGATGCCTTTCGAGCCATCGCAGATCCTGCATGCCTACAGCCGCCCCGGTAATTACTAGATACTCTTCAGCTCCCGTTCGCTGTACTGTAAGGTCGCTTTTTATACCGCCATACTTGTCGAGTAAAGCGGTATATACTGCCTTATCCACACGCGTTGGCATTCGCGAAACGGCAACATATTCCATGAAAGAGGGTGCTCCTGGTCCGGCTACGAGGAATTTAGAAAAAGAACTAAGGTTACACATTGCTACGTGCTTGCGCGCATGTAGAGACTCAATGCCAATAGCAGGGTCCCAGTACTGCGCCTCCCACGAACCCTCCGGCCGATCTACTATGCTGGGATGTTCTCCCCGAAGAGCATTGTTACACTTATGCCAAGCTACGCGTTCCCAGCCGGCGGCTGCCCAGTGCATCGCATTGAATTTATCTTTTTCGAGCTTATAAATTGGACTTTTGAAAAGTCCTCGCCCTGCCCGGAACTGGGTATCGGGATGCATAATTCTGTATGTGCAGCCGGCCCATTCCCGCACAAGCTTTTTTGTACGCTCTTCATCTAGGTCATGCTCGAAGAAGCGTGCAGGATCTACTTCGGAGGTATCTCCCCAGTCACAGGCTCGGCCAACAAATTTTTCCGCAAAGATTTTTCCACCTCCAAGGGATTCAGCCACCCATAGCCGGGTATTAAACCAAAGCCCCTTAAGGATCGGCCACTCGCCTATTATCGCACTCTCATCTGTGGTCACGGCAATGAGACCGTTGGTCTCATTTAAAATAGGCGCATCTCCAATATAGGGGAAAAGTTCCCTTGTGTGTGTTTCTGGATATTCAAAGTACTTGGCCTGTTCTTCCATGCTAAACTTACGTTCTGCCGGGGAAAAACCAGCCCTATACTCGCCAACCGGAAATTTATTAAACAAAGGATAGTAGCTAGGATCGCTACATCTTCCTGGATCGTAGAGTCGTCTTGAGTTTCTGGGAGTATAGTCGCCAGCTTCATGAGTTAACCCTTGTATTCGATAGTAGATTCCAAGACCCTCATCTTTGCCTGTAAATGACCTTCCTCGGTACTCCGCGCCTTCAAGCTCCGACAAGGGGCCGAAATGTATGTTTGCGTGTTCAACAGGCCACATAGGCAAGGTGATCCCGGCCATTTTTGCAATCTGGTGACTCCATATTCCGGCACATATTACGACATTTTCTGTCTCAATATATCCGCGGTTTGTATGCACGCCGCGCACCTTGTCGCCTTCAATATCTATGCCAGTAACATTGGTTTCTTCCCAAAGAGATGCGGCGCCTGATTCACGAATTTCCCGCAGCATAATATCAACTGCAAGATTTGCGTCCACAAGGCCGCTGTTTGGTATATGTATCCCGGCAATAAGTCGCTCCGCGTTTATTATAGGAAGCATCTGTTTTACCTGCTCAGGCGTTACAAACTCTACAACAGGCATTCCCCAACTTTGGGCTATATCATATTTTCTCAATAAATCTGCCAAACGCCTCGCGTTGTCGGAAGGAGAACCGAAGTCAGATACAAGGTCAAGTAAGCCAGTTTTTTGGAAGCATGGCTGTCCGTAGCTAAGCAAGCCTTCCATGTCTATTCGAGTGCCAGTTCGCATAGCCGTATTGAGCTTAGAGCCGCCCATTTCACGCTGTATACCGGAAGTATGGCTTGTCGTTCCTCCGGTTTGAGGTAGAATTCCCTTATCAAGGCCGACCATTCCCGTGACACCGAGCTTAGCACTATGCCATACGGCACCTGCTCCTGCGATCGCCAAGCCAATAAAAACTACATTCGCCTCGTTAGGAAACACTTTTTCTTGCATAATCTCTCCCGTAGAATTTTCAAAGATCGTCTCTTTTTGAGACCAAAAGTTGGTACGCGCCCATTTTATCAGCAAAATATTTTTATGTCAATGATAAGGATCGCTGACGCAAATTTTTTATTTCAGTACTATGCAGAGTGCACTTTGAAATTTAAAATGCTCGACCAAAAACTCCCGATTGAAGTCGGGGGTTTTTAATATGGTTTAACTTTTATGCGCGATCAATCGCAAAAATTCGCTGCGGGTCCGCGGATCGTTTAAGAACAGGCCTATAAATGTAGATGTGGAAATTTTGCAGTTTTGCTTCTCTACGCCGCGAAGTTTTATGCACATATGTTCTGCGTCAATCACAATGCCTACACCCTTAGGGTGAAGTATTTCGTTTAACGTTTCGGCAACTTGCTTGGTGAGGCGTTCTTGATTCTGAAGGCGCCGCGAATACATCTCCACCAGGCGCGGAATCTTGGAGAGGCCGATGATTTTATTTTCAGGAACATATCCCACACATACCTTGCCGTAAAAGGGAAGCATAT
>CAJXHR010000069.1 GCA_913054525.1 uncultured bacterium
AAATTGAGATTTATTTTAGCAATTTTTTCAGTATCCAGGGCGTAAACAAAAAGGCATGTACAATAAAAGCAATGCCAGGGGCAATAGCCGCCCGGGGGTCGTAAATAAGGAGAATGCCCGCGGCAATCGCAATATTTTTCATTGATGCCGAGAGTATTATCGCTGTCCTATCTGCGCTTGGCATGCGAGGCCAGAATACAAATCTCGCTCCCAAAATTAGTCCGAAGTCCTGTACGAAGAATATTAGAAGAAGCCACCCGAGTTCACTGTAACCTCCATATCCCAAATTGACTTTTTGCAAAGATACTCCAAACAATATAAATATAAGGAGGGACAGAAACACGAAGTTTAGTATCGGAGAGTTGTCGTATACAATTTTTGATATTTTGGCGAAAAAGGTCTTGATGGAAAATCCAAGAAGAAGTGGTAAGGGTATCAGGAGCAGCATGTCCTTTGCGAGCAGCATGGTCGGCATGGTAACGGTATCCCCAAGTAATAATTTCAGCATTATGGGTATCAGGAGCGGGGAGAGAATCATTGAAGAGACCAAAATACCAAAAGAAAGCTCGGTATTCCCCTTAAATAGGCGCGTAAAGAACGGGGCGACAATGGCTGCGGGAGTGAGAGCGGCAAATACCGCGCCATAAATATATTGGTCCGTTGTGAGAAGTATTTTAGAAAGCAAAAAAACAATTACCGGGACGATTAAATATATTATGCAATTTCCAAACAGTATCGCTATGGGTTTTTTTAAGATAATCTTCATCCGTGGCCAGTCGATGGTTATCCCGGTGACGACCATAAGGCAAAACAGAAAGAGAACAGCCAGGGGGTGGAGCTTTACGGCAGAATAGGGGAACAGCAAGGCGGCAACTATTGCAAGCGCAATGCCTATTCCGAAGTATTTTTTTACAATATTGTTTAGCATGACTTTTTCACAGTGAGTTGTTATTTCATTAAAGCGATGGTATAAATAGTATAATACGGGTAAATATATATAAAGACATAATAACACAAATATATAGTATATTCAGGGGACAGTGCTCGAGGAAGTCATAAAATAAAAGGGGAGTAGGGACTTATCTGATTATCTAAAAACTAGACAAACTTATTATAAGTATAATAAAATATTCGTATGCTAAATAAACTCAATTGGGATTCGGTCGGGAGGATATGCATCTATCTTCTTTTTGGGCTAGTTCCGGTATTCTTTTTACCGTTAACGGCATACCCCGCCGCGGAAAACAAGGCGATGCTTGCAGGCGTCCTTGTGTTCGTAGCTTTTGGGGCTTATCTTGCAAGCGCACTTTCGGCGGGAAAGATTTCCTTTCCCAAGACAAAACTGTGGCTGGCCCTCGGAGCTTTTTTGATTATTAGCGCGGTTTCAACCATTGCTTCGGCCTCTCCCCAGATAAGTTTATTCGGGAATCTTGGATCATCATCGGGGCTGGTGCATTTTATCGTTTTTGGACTTGCTATGTTTCTGACTCCGCTATACCTGCGCGATGTTAAGGAAATAATCAGGGCGCTTCTATTTTTCAGTATTTCGTTATTTGTAATCTCAATATACTCACTGCTTCAGTTTTTCGGGATTTTTATCATTCCCTTTGAGTTCGCCAAGAACATTGCCTTCAATCCTGTTGGGACAGTGCAAGCGCTTGCGATATTTTTGGGCTCGGGACTTGTTATGATGATGGCCCTGCTTACGAGCTTCAAGCTCTCAAGCATACCTAAAGCTATATTTGCTTTATCCGCGGCTCTTCTTGCGGTTGTTCTGATTTTGGTAAATTTTAGCTATGTATGGCTTGGGATACTTTTTGCTTCTGCGCTTGTTGCGAGCTGGCAGATAATGCATTCGCGTAAGTCCGGAAATAAGCAATCAGCGCAGTCGAGCAGTGCCGTGCTGGCTCCTAAATTTGGCTTGCCATTAGTGCTTATGATTGTAGTAGCTATCCTTTTCTTTGTACGCCCTCCTATTTCTAGCGTGGTACGATTGCCGGCGGAAGTACGCCCAAGTTTATCGGCGACTCTTAATATCGCGAGGGCGAGCTTGGGCTCGGAAGCAAAAAATGCGATTTTGGGCTCCGGTCCATCAATGTTTCTTTATGAGTATCTGGAAAATCGATCCTCGACACTTAATTCTACTGCTTTTTGGGGCGTGCGGTTTTCTCAAGGATACGCGGCGCTGCCTACATTCCTTATAACTCTTGGGGTTCTGGGCGTGGGCGCATTAGTTTTTCTATTTGGGTTTTTCTTATGGCTTGGATTCAAGGGCATTGCTGTGCTTTCCCGCAAAAAGGGAGAGATTTCGTCCGAGAGCGGGCAAGCAGAACGGGTAGCGCTTGTATCGTTTGTAAGTTTTCTTTTTCTTCTTCTTTCTTGGTTTTTCTATCCCGCGAATTTTACTATTCTCCTCTTTACTTTTCTTTTCGCAGGGGTTGTGATTGCTTCGCTTCGGGCCGGCGGGGCGCTTAGCAATTTTGAATTTTCCTTATTGCATACCCCCCAGCGGACCTTTGCTGCCTCTCTTGTAATCATTGTTTTGATTGTCAGCGTTATTGTTTCCGTGTATTGGCAAGGTCAAAAGTACGTAGCGCAAGTAGTGCATACTGTTGGTGTGAGTTCTTACAACAGTAACAGGGACCTTGATGACGCCCTCCGCAAAGTTGCGCTCGCGGTGAATCTTGACGACAGCCGCGACGTATACCTTAGGACATATACACAACTTTTGGGTTTGCAGGCACAGAAAGTTTTAGATAATAGAGATCTTGATTCGGCGGAGTTGCAGAGAAGGTATCAGGTTGTATTTCAGGGCATGATACAGACAGCACAGCGCGCAACGACAGCAAATCCCGCGGACCCTCTAAATTGGAGGCAGTTAGCTGCTGTGTACGAAGACAATATCTCCATTGTGGAGGGAGCAGACCGCTTTGCGATTTTAAACTATGAAAAAGCCGCGGCATTGAATCCGCAAAGTCCGGCGGAGTATCTTAATGTAGCGCGTGCATATGTGCGCTCCGCTGATGCTCTTCAGAGAAAAATTACACAGCTTCCCGAAGAAGGCGAGGAGAGGGAGAAGCTCGAAGCAACGCGCGCGGAAAATCTTTCTGAGGCTATTGTGAATCTTAAGAAGTCGATTGCGCTGAAAGGCGACTATGCTCCGGCTCACTTTTTGAGCTCGCAAGTGTACGAGCGCCAGGGAGACAGGGAACTTGCGATTCAAAAGACCTTGGAAACACGGAATTTAAACCCTCTTGATACGGGAGTGGGATATCAGCTGGGGCTCCTCTATTATCTGGATGATCAAATAGAAAATGCCAGAGACGAGTTTGTGCGCGTAGTGAGCCTAAGAGAAGGTTTTTCGAACGCCCGCTATTTTCTTGGTTTGAGTTATGATCGGCTTGGCAACACGCAAGGGGCGATTGATCAATTTGCGAAAGTGTCTGAGCTAAATCCGGACAATGAGGAGGTAGACAAAATCCTTTCTAATCTGCGGGCAGGCGAAGATGCCCTTGACGGCATTTCTCCACCGAGCACCCCACCCACTCAAAGAATTGAGCCGCCGGTTGCCGAAACAGGCGGTGAGGAGCCTGAGGCACTGGAAGAAATAGAAGAGAGCGAAGAAGAATAAAAAGGCTTGACAAGATTCACCTACTTCGTGTAGAATGTTTGCATATCTCATTTTTAATATTCTACCGTGATAGCAAGGTATCTCGGATAAATTAAATATTAAATCCTATAAACTTCATAGGTAAATGAAGCGGCGTATTATTTTGTCTATTCAATTTTATGAAGATAAAAAATTTTACCAAGCATCATTATAGGGCTTTGGACTTTCCTAATTTTTTGGAGATTCAAAGCAGGTCATACGAGTGGTTCTGGGAAAAGGGGCTGCGCGAGCTTTTCGACGAGATTTCTCCGATAAAGGATTACGGCGAAAAGGATTTCGAGCTGCATTTTTTGGATTATCACCTGGATGACCCAAAGTATGACGAGTTTACCGCTCGCGAGAGAAACTCGTCATACGAGGCGGCGCTTCGTGTGCGCATGAGTTTGCTCAATAAGCGTACGGGGGAGAAAAAGGAACAAGAGGTCTATCTGGGGGATTTCCCCCTTATGACGAAGCGCGGGACTTTCATTGTAAATGGCGTGGAGCGCATAGTCATTTCCCAGCTTATCCGGTCTCCCGGGGCGTTTTTTACGTCTAGCTGGTATAGAGGGAAAGAGCTTTTTGGTGCAAAAATTATACCAAACCGGGGTGCATGGCTTGAGTTTGATACGGATTCTTCGGGCGTTGTGGGGGTGAAAATTGACAGAAGAAGGCGAGTTCCGGCGACCACTCTTCTTCGCGCTTTTGGGTTGGAGAAAGACGAAGATATACGCAAATTTTTCAAAAAAGTAGACA
>CAJXHR010000070.1 GCA_913054525.1 uncultured bacterium
AAACTCTATCCGGGGCCGACTCATACAAGACGAGGGACTTGCGCATCTTGGGGGTCTGGAGCGCGTAAAAGATAGATTGCGGACTATCGACAAAATCCGGATAATTGCCTGCGGTACAGCGTATCACGCGGGGCTTGTGGGTAAATATATGATCGAAGAATACGCGGGCATACCCTGCGAAGTTGATTTTGCTTCGGAGTTTAGATATAGAAAATCGATTTTGGATAAAAATACCGCGGCACTCTTTATTTCCCAGTCCGGAGAGACAGCCGACACTTTAGCCGCGCTTAGAGAGGTAAAAGAAAAGGGCGCGTTGTGCCTCGCTATCGTAAATACCGTCGGCTCGTCTATAGCGCGTGCGACAGATGCGGGTATATATAATCATGCGGGGCCGGAAATTGGCGTTGCTTCCACCAAGGCGTTTACTTCCCAGCTTGCGGTGCTCGCGCTTTTGACTCTGTACTTGGGGCGATCCCGCAGTATGTCGCTCGTGTTTGGCGAGAGAATAGCTCGCGAAATTGTACGCCTGCCTCAGCTTACGAAAAGCGCATTACGGCAAAATGATCATATAAAAAAAATAGCTCAAAAATATAAAAATTTCCCAAATTTTATATTTCTTGGAAGAAAGTATAATTATCCGATAGCGCTTGAAGGAGCGCTCAAGCTTAAAGAAATTTCCTACGCGCACGCGGAGGGATTGAGCGGCGGGGAGATGAAGCACGGGCACATCGCCCTTATAGACAAAAATTTTCCTACTGTGGCAATCTGTATGAAAGATTCTGTGCACGACAAAATGCTTTCCAATATAGAAGAAATTAAAGCGCGCGGCGGTGCAGTCATTGCTATCACCACAAAAGGCAACACAAAACTAAGAAATATCGCCGACGACATTATATACCTCCCCAAAGTCCGCGAAGTATTGAGTCCCATCATTACAACAATTCCTCTTCAGCTTCTCGCATATCACATTGCCGCTCTCCGCGGCCGTGACGTAGATCAACCCAGGAACCTTGCGAAGTCCGTGACAGTAGAGTGATAGAAAATGAAAAGCGCCCATAGGGGGCGCTTTATTTTATTTATATCGCGGGTCCGTATCGCTTCTCTTCGTTGGAGCGTATAAGCTCTGCTTCGACAGCTTCGTTAAGGGATTCAATCCCTTGGACGGCACGTTTGTTTGCCGGGTCATAGCCCAGCGCGGACTCGAATGACATGCGAGCTCTGGCATGCTCTCTTCGCTGATAGAATGCCGTCCCTCTAAAGGCCCAGATTTCTGCCCTCTCATCCTTTGACGTGTATTCGGAGAACCAGTTCTTTGAGGTTAGCATCCACTCGGTCTTTGCGAGCACTTCTTCGGTTTCGCCTCCGTCCAGAAGATTTCTAAGCTTCTTATACGTTTCTTCCCATTCCATTTATTACCTCCTTTCTTCTCGTGTTATTGTACAACCGCCAAGATATACGGGGACTTTGTATTTTTTCTCAAGGCGCTTCTGTACCTGCAGGAGTGCTTGGCTCTCATGTACAGCGCTTGTCCATAGATCGATTTCCTTCTTGAATCCCGGCACAGGCCCTTTTACAGTGAAGCGAATAAGGTTTTTCCGCGACGTTCCTTTCTTCCTCAAGACATCTCACTATCTTCACGCACTTATGTGGTACTATGCCATATATTCTAAAATATTGCAATACTTTACTGAGTTTGATAGGATGGTAAGGTTGATTTAACGTGAACCTTAACAAAAAGAGGCATAGAAATGGCCGATAGAAATTTTATGAAGATGGTAGGGGCTAAGTGGGCGGATACACTTTTGTGCGTGGGCCTTGACATTGATCCCGGAAAGATTTCTAAAAAGATAGAGGCGCTTATTCGCAAAGAGGATAATCTGCCCCCTTCGGGAGCAACGGGGCCGCTTATGCTGGGGTTTAATAAGCGCATCATAGAAGCAACAAAGGACTTGGTCTGCGCTTATAAGCCTAATCTCGGCTTTTACCTTGCACAGGGTATTCCGGGCATTTACGCCCTTCAGGAAACTGTTGAATTCATTCGCAAAGCCGTTCCTGATGTGCCGGCGATCCTTGATGGAAAATTCGGAGACGTAGGGTCCAGCGCCGCCCAGTATGCGCGTTTTGTCTTTGAAGTAATCGGCGCGGATGCCCTAACAGTGAATCCTTGGGGAGGAAAAGCCGACAGTGTAGATGTCTTCCTTGAATATAGGGACAAAGGTATATTTATATGGTGCAAGGGATCGAATAAGGGCGCGAAAGAAGTCCAGGACCTTTTGACTTTGCCTGTCGGCACTAATCTTCAAGAAATACTCGATGTGACTAGAGGGTCATCAGTCGGTCCTTTCCTTGTAGCTACGAGGCTTGAGGAATGGTCAGGGGAGGCCATGCTGCTATATCAGCGAATGGCTCATAATGTTTCCTGTAACTGGGATTCGAACGGCAACTGCGCGGTAGTAGTCGGCGCGACTTATCCTGAGGAGTTGAAAAAAGTGCGTCTAATAGTCGGCGACAATATGCCCATACTTATTCCCGGTGCCGGCACGCAGGGCGGGGATTTGGAGATGGCGGTCAGGAACGGCGTAAACAGCATGGGAGACGGCATAATCGTCAATTCCTCAAGCGGTATCATTTATAAGTCCAGCGGCCGGGATTTTGCCGAAGCCGCTCGCAAGGAAGCAAAACGGTTGAGGGATGAGATTAATAAGAATAGGCAACCCAGAAAAGAAGCATGATGGACCAAGAATCTACGCTTCAGAAATTAAAGAAAACAGGAGCTTTGATTAGCGATAGCCATATCGTATATACTTCCGGCAGGCATGGGTCATCGTATGTGAATAAAGATGCGATATATCCCCATACAGCCGATATATCCGAATTATGCCGGCGGCTATCCGTAAAATTTATGAACTTTGGTCCGGAAGTCGTAGCAGCGCCTGCGATTGGCGGAGTGATTCTAACTCAATGGACAGCGCATCATCTTAATACTTTATCTGATAAAGGCAATCCAGTGTTTGCCATTTATGCAGAGAAAGCAGAGGACGGAGAGAGTTTTGTAATTAAGCGCGGTTATGAAAAATTAATACTCTGTAAAAGGGTATTAGTGGTCGAAGACGTGCTTACTACCGGGGGTTCGGCGAGAAGGGTCGTGGAAGCGGTTCGCAAGGCGGGCGGAGATGTGATTGGCGTGGGCGCCTTGTGTAATCGCGGCAAAGTTACGAAGCAGGATGTGGGCGAGGTGCCCAGATTGCTTGCACTTTGTAATATAAAGATGCAGGATTGGCCCGAAGAAGAGTGCCCTCTCTGTAAGAAAGGTGTGCCGATAAACATAGAGGTAGGCAAGGGTGCAGAGTTCCTAAGTCAAAAAATAGGCAAATAATTCAAGGATTATTTACAAAAAAATCGCACAATCCCAAAATGACCCGATTAAAAATCGGGTCATTTTTTATGACCCGATTTTGTTTTCCTGAGCATTGCCTCGGACTACCCTTTCTTTTTCAATCTTTCTTGCCTTCGCTCTTCCGCTTCCTGCCAGCGGCGCTTTTGTTCTTTGGTGCGGGGAGTGGCGCCGTATTTTATCGGGGCTGCGACTATTTTTTGGTGTCCGCTTTCCGGGTCTGTCTCAGCAAGCTCTTCCACGGCAACGAATGTAAAATATGTACTTGAGAGATGATGAATTTTGCCGGTTCTTTTTCTCTGAACTTTTGCCCGGATGCCTATTTCGCACGAAGTATTCCAAACGCGGTTTATCGCGGCATCCAGCAAGAGAAGATCTCCTCTATACACCGGCACGAGGAAAGATATGCCGTCTATATACACAGTGCCGAATGATTGCCCTTCTGCGTGCCTGAAAAGCAGGGTTCCGGCAAGCTTGTCCATGGTTGCCACAAGCATTCCACCGAACATTTTATCTTGGGAGTTCAGGTCTTCCGGGAAAATCATCGTGGGATAATCTTTTACCTCTGTTTCGCTTATGGGCCTATTTTTTCTCGTCAAGCTTTACTTTCACCTCGCTTTCTTTGCTGTTTCTTAATATCTTGAATTTTATGTTATCTCCTATTTTATGCTTTGCGATGACATCTTGTATCGTATTGTCCACGGTGATTTTCTCTCCGCCGCATTCAAGGATGATATCGAATTCTTTAAGCCCTGACTTTGCCGCAGAGGATCCGGGGACTACCGCGTGCTCGCCGAGTGTCTCGCGGACTATCATTGCGCCGGAATCTACCGGAAGCTTGTTCTGTTTTTGTATCATCTCGTCTATTATGGTGTATCTTACGCCAAAAAACGGCTAGCGCATGTGG
>CAJXHR010000071.1 GCA_913054525.1 uncultured bacterium
CAACCGTTACCATGGCTCCCGCAAATACCTTCTTTGTTTTCCAATCATATTCAAACGTATGCTTGAGATTCAGCCCCAGCACAAGATAGGAAGTTGCCAAAGCAAGTATGCCGAATACCGCTCCAATCCGTATAGCACCGGAGCTTAAAATACCGGAAAGGCCCGCGAGCGCCTCATGCGATGTTCCCGTCCCCGAAATGCCGACAACCAAAACAGTAAAAAGTATATACACTGCCATTGGGATAAGAGTGCCCAGGATAATGGCTTTCTTATACTGTCTGCCATCCATTTTTATAAGCTCCCGCACCTCGGGTATTGCCAAGATTCCGGCAAAAGCAAAAAGAACTACGCCATACGGCAGAAAAAAATCTGCTAACTCAAACGAATAAAAATTTTCATTATTAATACTCCCTGCCCCGAAAGCAAACAGAATTATAACAAGTAAAAGTAACAGTCCAGCCATTGCAAGCTCAACTCCCGCGACAGTGCGTATACCCCGCCATACAGCAATAGACAAAACAAGCCAGAATACAATACTAAAAATAAAGGGGCTGGCAAACCCGGGAAAAATCAAGGCCAGAAACTTCCCCCCGACTATAATGTATGCGAGTAGAGCGCTATAAATGCTTAAAATTATTATGGGGCCGACAACTTTTTTCCACTTGGCGCCAAGATATTTTTCGGCATAGCCGGTCAGACGATGCTTCTCCTTTGTTCGCTCCACAACCTCGCCGTATATTAAGTGTAAAATTAACATGACAAATCCCAACACTACAATATACCCGATCCCAACAAAAAATCCCGCCTTTGAAGCGGTATACGGTATCCCGAACATTCCAAGGCCAACTATGGCGCCGACAAGCGTGGCGACGGCTAAAATAAAATTCTTATTCATAGCATTTTATTGTTTCCCCCTAACCCAATGCTCGATATCAAATCTCCTCATAACGACCATCACGATAAACGCAATAATAGCTGCAGCGATTGCAACAGAATACATGGCAGTTCCTATCGCCATACCGATCGCGGCAGACACCCACAGCCCCGAGGCGGTTGTCAGGCCCTCGACTTTTGTACCTTTAAAAATAATGATACCCGCTCCCAGGAACCCAATGCCTGTCACAATTTGAGCCGCGACCCTGGATGAATCAACAATTCCCCCGCCATCGGAAAATCCATATTTTGAAACTATAGTAAATAGAGTCGCGCCAAGAGTAACCAGCGCGTATGTGCGCATACCGGCGGGCTTTCCCATGACCTCTCTCTCGAAACCAAGAGTAAGGCCTATGACAGCAGCCAAAGCAAGCTGAAAAATTATCTCTAAGTCAGAAGACATAGATTACTTTTTTTCTTTTTCTATAAGCTTTATAACCTCTTCAATAAGAGTTTTGGGTGTTTTGTCATAGACAATCTTTCCCGGGCCACGGTGCATTTTGGATACCAGCTCCTCTATCATGTCAGCCGTGCCTCCCGTACCTTGCAGCACTCCAATCGGTTTCTCGTCTTCAAAGGAAATCGTAAATTCGTTCAAGGTGCCCATCCTCCCACACGCAAATACTACAGCATCGGAAGAACGCGTAAGGAGCAAATTCCTTCCGGAATAGTTAAATCCTGTATATATAATCAAATCAAAATAATCGGTCGGAAGATGATAGACATTTTTATGCTCTTTTTCGGAAATCGCGGGAGAAACCCCTATCGATATGCCGCCCTCTTCTTTTGCGCCAATAGCCGCCCAATAGGGGATGCCCGTAGTAGCCCCGGTCACCAAAACAGCCCCCTGGCGGATTATTTCTCTGCCAAGTTCTTTTGATGCCTCAAGGGCCCCCTCTCCGCAATGGTTTGTTTCCGCTGCGCCGGAGACGCAGATTTTATGTTTAGTCATAACCCGTTCTCAAATGATGCGAGGGCAGAATATCCGACACAAATAGTAAGTGAGTTCCCGCAGTATTCTGCCACGGCAGAATACAATTAGGGATCTCTGTCGAATAAATTTGATCCGAATTCATACACCCCGCATCATTTGAAAAAAGGCTTGCCCGCCGAAGCCTTGGCGAAGGCAGGTGCTAGAACATTATATCTTCCTCGGCTCTCTTGTATCCGTTTATCTCTCCATCCTCAAACCAGTGCTTTAGCTCATGTTCTGCTTCTGATTGATCTCCCGATGCGTGTACGACATTGTGTATCGCGCGCTTCCCTGCGTTTGCAAGAGTCGGGGAATCCACAGAAAAATCTCCTCGTATGGTGCCCATCTCCGCAACAGCCGGAATCGTCTTGCCGACTATTTTTCTCACCATATCAACGGCATGTATCCCCTGCACCACCATAGCTACCATAGGGCCCGAAGTTAAGAATTCCACATTCCACCCCGCGACCATCTTGCCTATTTCCAGCGCATCATCACTGCCTATTTCTTTCATTGGGTCCTTCCCGTATTGTTTGTATGTCTCAAGAGTTTTTTCCCCCATGCCACGAAGCCATTCTTCGCTATTTGGATAATGGCTGTGGGCATGTTCCTCGCTTGCTATTATCATTTTGAGCGCGATGACTTTAAGGCCACGCGACTCAAAACGTTTTATAACCTCCCCAATAAGCCCGCGCTTTACGCCATCGGGCTTAACTAGGACTACTGTCTTTTCTTCTTTTAAATCTGCCATAAAAAATTAAAATGAATTTCCATTGCTTAATATTAATATATCTCCCTCCATATCCGTCCTTCTAATCTCTATATCATATTTTGCCAATCTTTGTAAAATTGCTTCGTGTGGATGGCCATAAGAGTTGTCGCGCCCTACAGAAATTACTGCTGTCTTTGGACTCACTTTTCCTAAAAACAATTCGGACGAAGATGTCTTACTTCCATGATGAGCGACTTTTAAGACATTAGAATTGATATTCAGATTTTGCTCAATTATTTTATACTCCGCCCGCCGCTCAATGTCGCCCGTAAATAGAAAACTATCATCGCCATATACAAATCGGATTACGATAGAAAAATCATTCTGACCACTCAATCGGGCGGGGTCAGACCCCGCCCGATTGAGTGGATATAAAATTTCGAAAAAAATGTCTTGCGACAGCGCAAATTGCATGCAACATTTCCCCACTATTACTTCTGCATTCTCGCCAGACATTGCCTCCTGAAACTCCCGAAAAATCTTAGTTCCTGCTTCTGCTCCATTCCAAATTATCGCGCCAACATCGTAATGCCCAAGCACCGGAACAAGGCCTGTTATATGATCCGCATCGGCGTGCGTAGCAATCACTATATCAATGCTTCTGTCCCAAAACGGCATAACTTGGTTTAATTTTTCAACAACTTTGTCATTGGGTCCCCCGTCAATCAAAATTTGCCGGCCATCCGGCAACTCAATAAAAATCGCGTCGCCCTGCCCTACGTCAAAGAAATACACTTTGAACTGTCCAGACTCGGCATTGGCAAAAACCGCGATCCAGGAAAGTATTGCAATAAGTCCAAGTACTCCGATCAAGGACCGTGTACCGGTTAGTTTGTGCAAAATATAATCGAGAGATGATTTTAGGCGCTCCATGGTTCAGCTGATTATAATCTAATTTTTCCAAAAACAAAAACCCCTCCAACAATCGTCGGAGGGGTAAATTTATCTGTTCTGTTAGCGTTTCTCTTCGATTTGGGTAATCAGCGCCTCGATGTCGCCAAACGCGGCTTCTACCTCTTTCGCCTTTTTCGTATTTGCGTCTGGATGTTGAGTGAATGCCATTCCCTCTTCATCCGAAAATCCGCTTAAATCGAAATTTAGTTTGACTGCGCTATTTAGAACCCCGTTACCCAGTAAGAGTTCTTCTTTATTAAGATCCGATCGGGATCTTGCAGAAAATATATTTTCCGGATATGGGTCAAGCTTATACTTGTGGGATACTGCCATCGTTTGCTTTTCTCTATCAAGATGAGTTGTTCGCACAGCACCATCCGCATAGTACTCGATTATTTCGGCGTTTTTTACCCCCTCACCTTGCCTGTAATCCCTTACCAGTATTTCCCAAACAAGCTGCGGATCTTTATTGTACAGAGCAAAGAAAATGGTAAATTCTCCCTTGTTCTCTCCTTTACTCTTTACTTGGTAAGTGTATTCTGCGTCAACGAAATGCCGCCCGGGCAGCTCCAACTCCACCGATCCTGAAGTAAGTACATCTCCAAACTCTTCCATAATCACGAAGTTAGGTGCCCTAACCTGTACCGGCTCAGGAGTAGAACTTGAAACCAGAATCGGCTCCGGTGTAGGGGTTAGAACCGGCGTAGGCATGGGTGTG
>CAJXHR010000072.1 GCA_913054525.1 uncultured bacterium
ACCTCGGGCTCTGTTCCGGCAAATCAAGAAAAAGCAGGGAAGATGATACTGGCAGCGCTTGTGGGTATTGCGATAGCCATTCTCTCGCGCATCATCCCAGGCATAGTCACGGGTTTATTGGCATAATGCTCAAAGTATGAGGAAGGTATTATTACCCATTTTATATATTTCTCTAATTGCGCCGATTTTATTCGGCGCTTTTGATGCGAAGGCCTTAGATAAGCGGGAAGTTTCTTCGTGTGAATTTGGAGATGACGCAAATATCGTGGATTTGAAAATAGATATACCATCTTCAGATAAACGAATTAAAATAATCAAAGCGGGCGCTAAGCTCGAAATCAGCAAGTATATAAAGTACAAATATAAGAAGATATCAGAAGCATCGGAGGTGGTATGGGATCCTAATGCCAACCCTCCACGGTTCGTTACGGTTACGAAAGATATTCTTCAATGGACCGAGACAGAGGTTGTACTGGACAATGCGACAGGTGATACCACACTTGTTAATATTGGCGAGGCCAAGTTCGGCGAGACTAGTCCCGCAGGACTTCAGAAGGTTTGGGTGATGGATAGATTCAACGAAATTTGCAGGCGCTCTAGTAGCGGCCTACAGAAAAAAACGATCCAAGAAAATTATGAGGCCGTAAACTGCAGCATAAAAAAGGAAGATGGTATTGGCATTGGAGGCGGGGGCTTGAATATAGAATCTATGGGGTTGAAGATAGGCAGTAAAGAAGTCATTGGTTTACCGAAGGGCGGTATCATAACTAATCTTCGGAGAGATTTTCCGGTATCTGTCAGAGTCTATGATGCGAACACAGGTGAGTATGTTTACAACAATGATACGCTTTCTATAGATTCTAACAATGCGCGCGCAATTAGGCATAACGCCGATTACATTTGTAATACGCTGAACGAGTCGGGGTCTGCTGTGTCTCTTTCTTCCCCCGCCGGGTCTCCTCCTCCCTCGTCGGGGGGCAGAGGCACTCCTACTATTTTCCAGGGCGGTGGCCCCGGTACTAGCGGGGGTGTTGGCGCGGGCGGGACTGCGGGGACTGCTCAAATTCAAGAGGGGTGTAATATCGGCAGAAAGATACAGTTCAAGGATAGTGATACGACCGTGTCATTTGAAGAAAATGAATTTGTCGGGCCCGGAAACGACAGGAATACCGGCAAGTGGGGCGTTGTTTGCGTGGTGAACACTGTCAACACTGTAGCAGACTGGGCATTCTTCATACTCATAAGTGTCGCGTTTGTGTTTATACTAATCGCGGGCTTTTTGTGGATGACCGGACGTGGCGAGGCGGAGAAGATGAAAAAGGCAGGGCAGATGATAGGAGCGGCGCTCGTAGGGATAGTCATAGCTCTTCTTTCGCGCGTTATACCGGGCGTAATAACCGGGATACTGACTTAGGTTTTGTGCTTGGTTGGATATTGAATATTTTTGTATAAATAAATAACCCCCTCCGGTTCAAACCGGAGGGGGTTTACGTTTAATTCACTGTTGTGGCCCTGAAATGCATTGCGCCGGTATATGAACCGGGGACAAAAGCATCATAGCGCTGGGCATCCAGGCATCCATACTTTTTTGCTTCACTCCGCGTAGGGAAGATGTATTTAGATTCACACTGGCTATCCCACCAGTATTCTTTCGGATTGTTGATATATAGAACAACAGAGGCCGAACCGGTGCTGGATGAGTTTTCGACAATCATTGATTTTTTGCCGTCCGGAAATTGCAGCGGCTTTTCACGTAGAAGCACAATCACTTCTCCGCATTTAACTCCGGGGACATGGGAATATGGGATTACCGTACTCCACCAGCCATCCTGGCAGCTTGCTATTTTGGTATCTTCGTAGCCCCACGGAGTGAGATTATGCCACCCCCCAGATTTATCGGATGAGCGGAGGTCATTGCGCAGGACTTCTATTTGGATTTTCTGGTTCGGATGGAGATCCAGGAATTTTATACTTGGTCCTTGATTCCCCGTAAGTTCGGCCAAGACCAGCGATTTTGTAGTTTTGTCCGGCAAGGTTATCTTATCCGTACCCACTGTATGATTAACTGGCCGTGCTGCTGTTGCTGCTCCGTTACTGTCCTTTGAAAAATGACTTTGCAGGGAGAAGAAGAGAAACCATCCTATTCCGCTTATCGCAAGAAGAGCTATTGTCCCTCGCAGGTATCTTTTTTCCCATTCCGGTGATACTGTCAAGAAACCCGACCTATTCGTAGCAACTATTAGTATTAGGCTCAGGATAAGTATAGTTAGGTAGATAACATAGCCCCAAGGTTCATCAAACGCATTTTTCCATCCGTCGAGGGAAAAGGGATTTCCAAGGAGTGGTTTGAGGACATTTGCGGTAACGCTGATCCAGAAAAACCAAACCGCAAGCTTCAACGGACTTTTCGTCGTTAGCCAATTGAAGAAGTGCAGTATTTGTCTGTAGGATTTCTTAATGATTTCCAAGAAAAACAGAAACAATATGGCGCAAAATTGCACGAATTGCCCAACCCAGACTTTTAAAACAGTCATTTTTTCACTCCATACTTACGGTATAATCATTGTCAAAGTGCGTCCGAGTATGATACCAGCATTTGACAATTATGTCAATAAGAAAGTATAATAATGTATACTGCCGGGGTGGTGAAATTGGCAAACACACTAGCTTTAGGAGCTAGCGCCGCAAGGCTTGGAGGTTCAAGTCCTCTCCCCGGCACATGAAGCGACTTCCCAGGGGTCTGCGCAAATACATCCGTAAAGAAAAAGCTCGCGTACGGCGGGAATTTTTGGGTGAAGCGCAAAGAAGTGAGACGCTAAAAATTATTTTTGAAGCAATAAAAATCCCTCCGACCGCGGTCGGAGGGAACAAAAATTAAACTAAAGATCTAAAAAAGAGAAAGCCCATTAGCAAAAAGCTTGCCAAAGGAGCTAATCTCCACGAAGAGTAAAAGTTCTGCAGTTCCTCTTCTTTCTTAATTAAGTTGCTGTCAATTTCGAAAATCAGCTTGCCTTGATCATCTTCGTCAAAATATTTTCCGCCGGATTCCTTGGCAATAGCCCTTAAGGTTTCCGAACGCAGGGCGACAACAATCTTTTTTTCTTTCCTTCTCTCCACATCAATAATTTTTCCCGAATCAAGCTCGTCGTATATGGGTATATAAGCTCCGGATTCCTCGCCTACGCCCATTATGAGCAGGAGCACATTCTCGCTCTTGATATCGGCGAATGCGCGGATAAATTCTTTGTCATTATTTGTATATTCACCGTCAGTAAGCAGGACCAGTATGCGCGACTCTGATTCCTTGGGGAATGAAGTCGCGGCGATGGACAGCGCCTCGGCTATATTCGATCCATCGCCGGCAACCGATTCCACATTGAGGACGTTATTGATGGTCTTTAGTATGTATCCGCAATTATACTGATTGCTGTTAAATTCCGAGAAGTAGGCATGAGATCGTGTGATGCGTGTGAACGCGTAAAGTGCGGTATGAATATCGGGAAAGGTGCTGCATACGGATTCTATCGCAGCTTTGCTTTTCTGTATTCCGTTTTTACTCCCAAGCGGTCTTTCCGCGGCCATGCTCTTGGAAACATCCGTAAGAAATGTCACATGCGCTGTGCGTACTGAATCCGGCTTTTCAGAAGAGGCAAAGATCAGCAGGGCCGCAAGAGATACGCAAGCGATAGAAAAATATGCCATACGCAGTCCGTGGCTGCGCAGTATATTTTTTTTTGGAACCCAGAGACGTTTCTCTATGTTCTTCCGGTACAGCAGGCCTCGTGTAAGGGCAAGTAATCCTACTACCGAGAGCGCGAGCACTATTATAAGAACAGTTATTTCCTGGCCCATTTTAATACTCGCCGTCGGGGTTTTTGAGAATATCCTCTTTCGTCGGTTCGTCGTGAATATCCCCAGGGGGTTTGCCGCCAATGCCATGCTCCCCTCCGCCCCGTAATTTGTATTTCAGCTCTGATTTGGGATCATCTGCTTTTTCTTCTTCAGTACCGGACCCGAGCCCTTTTGCCGGCCCGGTGCCTCGGCTAGACGGGGGCTCGGCATCTTTTGAAATGGGAATTTCTTCC
>CAJXHR010000073.1 GCA_913054525.1 uncultured bacterium
TGGGTGGATAAGCATAACCGGCACCACAGCAATCCAAATCAGGTTGGCCTTGACCCGGATATAGATATCCCTGTCATTTCTTTTACCCGCGAGGATGCTTTGGGAAAAAGAGGATTTTTCAAGTTTTTGGTTAAATTTCAAGCAATATTCATTGTACCACTGGTGTGCCTTGAGTCCGTAGCATTGCGCGTTGTCGGAGTGCAGTACATGTCTAGCAATCGGTTAAAATATTCGACATCGGAACCGCTGCTTATGTTGCTTCATTTCGCAATATACTTCAGCCTTCTTTTTTGGTTTTTGGACGTTTGGCAGGCCGCGTTGTTCGTGGTAGTACACCAGCTGGCCTTCGGATTTTATATGGGATCAGTGTTTGCTACAAATCATAAGGGCATGCCCATTATTGACAGCGATAGTACGATGAATTTTTTAATGCGTCAGATACTTACTGCAAGAAACGTAAGAGGCAACGTCGTCATCGATGCTCTTATGGGCGGCCTAAATTATCAAATAGAGCACCATCTTTTCCCTACAATGCCAAGAAATCAGCTGAGAAAGGCGCAAAAAATCGTAAAAGCATATTGCGCCGATCATGAAATCGATTATTACGAGACCGATTTCCTACGTTCCTATAAGGAAATTTTTAAGCATTTCCATTGGGTAGGCGCAGTTCTTCGAAAACCCGTCGTTATGTCTTGACGGGTTTTTTGTTTGGGTGTAGGATATCGTTATAACTGTCACAGACCACAGGCCGCCATAAGTCCTGTGCAGACGCCAAAGTTTTACCTATCATGGGATGGGCTGTCTGTGGCTTATAAGCCACTTTTTTATTTACCAACATGGCAATTAGCAAACAAAAAAAGGAAGAAATAATAAAGGACCTCGAAGACAAGCTTTCGCGCCATAAGGCGGCTGTTTTTGTGGATTATAGTGGTCTGGACGTCGGCGCCATGGAAGATATCAGAAAGGAGCTTCGCAAAGAGGGCATTGATATGAAGATCGCAAAAAAGACGCTCCTCTCGCTTGTTCTGGAGAAATTGAATGTCAGCGTAGATACAAAGTCCCTCTCCGGGCAAGTAGCGGTTGTTCTGGGATATGGCGACGAATTGGCTCCGGCAAGGATTATCAGCAGATTTGCTAAGGAATTGGAAAATCTGAAAGTGCTTGGAGGAATTTTTGAAAAAGGGTTTATCCCCGCCGAGAATGTGGCGGCGCTCGCAAGCATACCGTCGCGTGAGGAATTGCTCGCGAAGATGGCAGGATCCATGCAGGCGCCGATGTCGGGATTGGTCAATGTTATGCAGGGAAATATCGCGGGCCTGGTAAGGGTTTTAAATGCAATAAGTAAAAAATAATTATAATTAGTATTAAGAACAAAATCATGGCAGAAGAAACAACAAAAGAAGAGCAAACCGTCGAAGCAGAGGAAACTTCTGTGGAGGTTCCCGAGAAATTTGCAAAGCTCGTGGGTGAGATTGAGCAGATGAGCGTGCTGGATCTTTCTGAGCTTGTAAAAGTGTTCGAGAAAAAATTCGGTGTCTCTGCTGCTGCTCCGGTAGCGGTTGCGGCAGGCCCCGCTTCCGGTGAAGCTGCGGCGGAGGAGGAGAAAACATCCTTCACGGTAGAGCTCAAGGAAGTCGGCCCCAATAAGATTAGCGTGATTAAAGCGGTCCGCGAAGTAACAGAGCTTGGCTTGAAAGAAGCAAAGGATCTGGTGGACGCTGCTCCTAAAGTCGTGAAAGAGAATGTGGCAAAGGAAGAGGCGGATACAACGAAGGCGAAGCTTGAAGAAGCAGGGGCAACGGTGGAGCTTAAATAGCAAATAGCAAGTATTAGATTATACAGTCAACCCTCCGATGCATGATCGGAGGGTTGACCTTTTTATAGCAGTAACAGTATACTAATATGATTAGGTAGACCCCTCGACAAGCTCGGGGTGCTCAATTTTGCACCCACTCAGCTTCGCTTCGCGGGCAAAATTAGCATGTCGGATCAAATTTTAGAGCAACTTTTTGAGTCATCCGCAAAGGTTCGTCTTCTTAAGCTTTTTTTGCGCAATCAGAGGTCTAAATTTACCGTGAGAGAAGCGCGGGAACGGGCGCAGATAGATGTGCGAACAGCTGAAAATGCCCTGGAAAGGCTCCGGAAAGCCGGGGTTTTGAAATCATATGCTCGTAGAATATCCCCTGACGCGCCCGTAAAGAAAAGAACAACTGTTAAGGATGGAAGGAAAAAAAATACAGTAAATATAGCAAAGACAGAAAAGACATATTTCATAAATCCCGGCTTTATATTTTTTGATGAGTTGCGCGGGCTTGTTCTGAAATCTTCTCCCGCTTCAAAATCACGTATTGTGAAGCGTATAAAGGGATTGGGCAGGATAAAGCTGGTAGTGCTGTCGGGAATTTTTATGCGGCCGGACAGGGAGCTTTCCCGCACAGATCTTTTGATAGTAGGGGATGATGTTTCGGAAAAAAGATTCGTGAATTTTATGAAGCAGCTTGAGGCAGAAGCCGGATGTGAGATACAATATAGCTTGCTTACCTCCGATGAATTCGCATACAGAAGAAAGATGCTCGATCGTTTTCTTCGTGATGTTATCGAGCGCCCCAATGAAATCCTCGTAAATAAACTGGGCGTATAGCCCTGCCCGCCGTAGGCGGGTCAGCTTCTACAATGGGCGTATAGCTCAGCCGGTTAGAGCGTCGCATTCACATTGCGAAGGTCCCTGGTTCGAGTCCAGGTACGCCCACCAACTAAAAAACAGTTTAGGCGTTGTGTCTAAGCTGTTTTTTAGTTGTAATTTTATCCACAGATATTGGGTTTGACAGAGTATTTGTTGTGGGATAAAATGGTAAGTAGATAAATAAAAGTGGGGGGAAGTGGTAAAAGGAATGTTTATTGGCGAATACTCCCACACAATTGATAACAAAAGGCGCCTTGCGATCCCGTCTAAATTTCGTCGAGAGCTTGGTAAAAAAGCTGTTATAACAAGGGGCTTAGACAACTGTCTTTTTGTTTTTCCCGAGGAGGAATGGGGAGTTCTTGCAAAAAAGCTGGGTGCTCTCCCGCTGGGCCAGAGCGATGCGCGGGGATTTATACGGCTTATGCTTGCAGGGGCGATGGACGTCTCGCTTGACGGCCTGGGGCGAATTCTTGTGCCGGATTATTTGAGAGAATACGCGTCTTTGAAAAAGCAGGTGGTTGTAACGGGGGTATTTAACCGTTTAGAGGTTTGGGATGAAACGTTGTGGAAGCAATACAAAGGTCGTAGTGAAAAAGAGATAGGCAATATGGCGGAGCGTCTCGGAGAATTAGGCGTATAACTATGCACATCCCCGTTCTTCTCAACGAAGCATTGCAGTACCTTGATCCTAAGCCGGGAGATAATTTCATCGACTGTACGGTTGGGGAAGGAGGCCATGCTCTTGCTATATTGATGATGACTGCTCCTGACGGCAGGGTTATCGGCATCGATAGAGACGCAGATATGGTTTTGCGCCTGCAAGAAAGCGCTAAGGCGCTGGCCGTAAACGATAGGTTTGTTGTCCACCACGGTAATTTTTCCGAAATTGGGGACATAGCTAAGCAGCACGATTTTTCTTCGGTGCAAGGCATCTTGTTTGATTTCGGGATGTCCTCCTGGCAATTGGAGGAAAGCAGAGCAGGGTTTTCATTTCGGAATATTGAGCCGCTAGATATGCGTTTTGACCGGACGCGCGACACCGAAACCGCTGCAAGCATTATAAATTCATGGCCGGAAGAAAGTATAGCGCGAATTATTTATGAATTTGGCGAAGAGAGATATTCGCGAAGAATTGCTAAGGAAATAGTTGTTTCGCGCAAGAAACATCGCATACTGACCACCGATGAGCTCGTGGGGATTATCTTACGGGCAGTGCCCCGCAAACAGAAGGGGATTCATGTCGCCACGCGCACATTCCAGGCATTGCGTATCGCAGTAAACAGCGAGCTTGAAAACGTTGAAAAAGGAATAACAGATGCCATTAATCTTCTATCCACAGGCGGGAGAGTTGCCGCTATATCATTTCATTCGCTTGAAGATAGGAG
>CAJXHR010000074.1 GCA_913054525.1 uncultured bacterium
AGAAAAAAAGTACCGGTATGCCTATAAAAGACCACTGCACGAGTTGGTCTCTCCACATATTAAATATTTTTCTTGTAGAAGGGAAAATCCACGCGGCAAAAGCTATAGGAGACATTATCGTAAGCATCCAGATCATGCCGTATCTTACCGCAAATATTATGCCGTATAGAGCTAAAATAAAGGCCAGTCCCATCCAGAACAGCAAATCTACCACATTGGTTACCAGAAGGATCAGGCCTGTTTCTGCTTCGAAACTAAAATCCGGATTTAATCCGGCGTCGATAGTGCTTAAGTTCGGCATTGCCTGGACAAACACTCCCATCACTATGTTTGACAGGTCTACAACAACCCCTACCACAACCCTGCTGAAATTTACAAGAATAGCTACCGCGATAAAAGGAAAAAGTGCCTTTCCTGCGCTGTAAGCTTGATTCCCGATTATTGTGAAAAAGGCGATCACGACAAGGCCGATTATAAGCGCAATGTTTACAAAGTCCCGCGCCATTCCCCATGCAACATCAATGAAACATTGGCCGGCAGCTAATTGTGCGGTAGGAGCGCATTTTGTATAAAACAATCCAAAATGCAATATCCATTGAAGAAAAGAGCCCGCTATCCCGGCAAGGAGGATTGCGAGAGATACGAAAAGGGATATCGCGGCGGCAAAGATGCTAAACACAAACCCCCCCAGGCTGTCTAATGCGCTGTCCATTGCCCAGTCCCAAAAGCCGGCATGCGCAAAACCCGTAGGCACAAGCACGCCAAAAACAAACAGTGCCAATATCAAAATACCGCCAGCTTTTGTTAGGTGAGCATTTTTATGAAGATATTTTTTTACAACCTCCATCGGTGTATATTATATCACATTAAGATATGGTTGAGAGGCAAGTATTATGGGGATAGTTTCGCAAGGTGCAGCCACTCCTCTACCGTCAGTGTCTCTGCCCTTCTTTCAGGCGCAATGCCGGCTCCAAGAAGCCACTTCTCGGCTTGCTCGCGGCTTATGCCTAGTCCATTTGAGAGATTGTTTATTAGTTGCTTCCGCGGACTTGAAAATCCCGATTTTACAATTCGGAAAAATAGATCAGCATTAGTGAGTTTTTTAGTAGCATCAATCAGCGGTACAATTTGAAGGATCGCCGAATCCACTTCAGGTTGCGGCCAAAAAGACGAGCGCGGCACATAGCTTGTAATCTCAGGCTTGGCATACACCTGTACGGATACCGCAAGTATGCTCATATCAGGGGGGTTTGCGCAGATGCGCTGGGCCATTTCTTTTTGGACCATTAGGGTCATTGACTTGGGAGGGATATCTATTTCAAGGAATTTGCGAATTAGAGGGGCGGTAAGGTAATAGGGGATATTCCCGATTAACTTCCAATTTCCAACCTTCAATTTCCAATCAACTTTCATTTTTTCAATTTTCAAAGCGTCCCCGATTACAATTTCTATATTTTTAAAGCCCTTGGTAGTATCTTTTAGGATTGGGACGAGAGAGGGGTCTTTTTCGACGGCGATTACTTTTTTTGCGAGCTTGGCGAGATATGCAGTAATTGTGCCGATACCAGGGCCAACCTCAATGACTGTGTCTCCCCTATTTATGTCCGCCGCGCTTACAAGTTTTTCAAGGGTATTTTTGTCTATTAAAAAATTTTGACCCAAACGTTTGTTTGGGCGTATTTTATGCTTGGACAGCAAAAATTTTAGATTTTGTGTATTAGTTAAATCCACCGCGTTTGATCCCGAATATTTGTGCGGCAGGACGGGCGGCCTGCTCTTTCGGCCTCAAACTTTATAATATTGAGCACTCCGTCATCCGCTACCCCCTCTAATCCGGCATAGTTTCACTCAATTATAATTGCTAATTCTAGACGTTATTTTATCTGCCTCTTCTGACGTTAGAGTTTTTTTAATAGCCTCTATCTATTGAGCCTTTAACTTCCTCTATGGTTTTTTCAAGAGCCTCTATCTTCGGAAGCAGCTTCTCTTGTCCGTGCTGGATGTCTTCGGGTATTGCCATGTATGCCCTATTTACCCTCTCTTCTTTCTCCTCTTCAGTTTCATTTGCAAAAGACGTTCCCGATAAGTCCACAGATCGCTGCCTGAGGCTAACCTTTTCTTCTTCCGGAAGGTGGAGCCATGTTACCGCATGCTCCAGCATAGATTGGAGCTCTGATAATCGACGCTCTTTTTCCATCCTAGGGTCCTTTTCGGAATCACCTAGTGAATTCGGCTGCGCGCAGTCCAAAATTTTTTGTACGCTGTAGTCAAAAAGAGGAAATTCTAGAGCGAGAGCCTCTTGTCTGTGCCTGGTCTCTATATTGTTCAATTCTTGAGCAGCTTGCGGGTCGGTCTCCTCTAGCGATTTTACTACGTCTCGCGCATCCGCCTGATGCCCTATTCCTTCCGAGTATGCTGCTATTGCTTTCCGCAACTTTTCTTGCTCCCTTTCTGTAACTGGTGTAACTGGTGCAATTTCTTCTTCTTCTTCCGATGGAGGCGGACCTTGTTCTATTGATCTGGGCATATTTTTTCCTTTCCTCGAAATGAAATATATGATTTAGATTTCATCCCTTCGGATTGGACTGTTACTAATAATAT
Source organism: uncultured bacterium (assembly GCA_913054525.1). GTDB lineage: Bacteria > Patescibacteriota > Minisyncoccia > Spechtbacterales > HO2-43-30 > CAJXHR01. Next base: position 2,602 of record CAJXHR010000074.1, read on the forward strand.
TAATGATTATTTTATAACCTCAACCTATGCGCCGAGTTGTGATCTTTGCGCGATGTCGGCTTCGACTATTTCTTTGGGCTTTCCGTATTTTAGCTTTGATATCGTTTTTATCGGCTCTACGATTTCCCGATTCCCCTCAACGGGCTTTAGCGTCTGCATCTTAAAGGGCGGATATACTTTGTTGTCTATCATAAGTTTGGTAATCAGGGTGAAGTTGTCGAGATTTACAAGATCAAAGCGGGAAAACTCCGGCTCAAATTGCTTTTCCATAAACTCGGCGTCTTCGGCCCCTATGCGGAAAGAGGCCATGCTCCCGACATTGCCAAGAACGGCATTTTTGATATCCTCCTCAAGCTGGGGAATGTACTGATGAGCCATAATTAGATTGAGGCGGTACTTCCTTGCCTCCGACAGTATTGTCGCGATGCTGTCTGTGGTAAAGTTCTGGAACTCGTCTATATATAGGTAAAAATCTTTTCTCTCTTCTTCGGCCATTCTCCCCCGCTTCATTGCCGCCATCTGAATCTTTGAAACAAGAATCAGCCCAAGAAGCGAGCTGTTTATCTCTCCTGTCTGGCCCTTGGAAAGATTTGCCAGGAATATCTTGCCTTCATCCATTATTTTGGCAAGATCAAAGCCGGAGTGGGATTGCCCGATGATATTGCGCATCATTTCATTTTCAATGAAGCGGCCAACTTTTGATACCATGTACCCAAGCATATCGGACTTGGTGTTGCCGGTCATCTGCTTCCATTCCTTGAGCCAAAAGCTCCGCACAATCTGATCCGTGACTTTTTCGAGCCGTTCTTCCATAAACTCCGGATCCGTGAACATCCTCGGGATCTCAACAAGAGTCCCCGGATTTTTGATATCTGCCATAAGGGCAAGCATCGCGTTTCTCATATAATGCTCAAACATCGGCCCTATTATTTCAGGCGGGAAAAGCTTAGTAAATATGGCGATCATCTCCTGCACGGCAAAATCTTTTTGTTCCGGAGAATCGTACTCGAGCATATTGAGGCCCATAGGCCGTTCCATGTCGGACGGTTCAAAAAGCACAACGTCCTCTACTCTGTCTTTGGGAATGTTGGCTAACGTGGCCTCTATAAGGTCGCCGTGAGGGTCAATCACAGCGACACCTTCGCCGTTTTCGATATCCTGGC
>CAJXHR010000075.1 GCA_913054525.1 uncultured bacterium
CTCAATGCGGCGTTTAGCTGGCCGCGGCCGCCGTCAATCAGAAATACATCGGGATACGGCCATTCGGGGTGCGCAAGGCGCCTGCGGATTACTTCGCGCATCATAGCAAAGTCATCGGGCGTCTCCGGCAGACGGATTTTGAATTTTCTATACATTGATTTATTAGGTTTGCCGTTATCAAACCTAACCATAGAGGCAACCGGCTCTTTGCCCTGGATGTTCGAAATATCGTAAGCTTCAATACTGGATATATCCCCGAGGAGGAAGGTTTTATCCTCTTGCTTTCCTCGCGGGCCCCGGCGAGGCCCGCTCAGGGTCTCGGCCTTCGCTCGTCCCGCTCTGCGGGGCGGGACCCCATGCCCGCTTTCGGCCTCGAAACCCGCAAGAGGATAAAACCTTCCCCCTCGGGCGTTATGTGAAAAAATATTCTCAAGCGCGCTAATTTGACCGCGCGCTTTTGCTGCTTTTTCAAATTCAAGATTTTTGGCAAATTGCGCCATTTCTTTTTTAAGCGCGGTTATCACGCGAGGTTTTTTGCCTGTGAGTATTGCTTTGATTTTCGCGATATCCTTTTTATATTCCCTTATGATGGGATCGGGCCCCGGACAGAGGCCAATATGGCAGTAAGAGCAGGGGAGTTTGCGATGTTTCCCCGTGTAGTAGGGGAATGCTTTACGTAAATATCGAAGTACGGTTTTTAGGGACTTGCCGTCCGTAAAGGGGCCTAGATACCTCGCTTTCTCTTTCGGCTGGTGAGTAATGATTAGGTGGGGTAATTTATCTTTGCTAAATCCTACATAAAAATACTGTTTATCATCTTTGAGTAAGACGTTATAGCGGGGCTTGTACTTTTTTATGAGTTGGGATTCCAGAATCAGGGCTTCTATTTCCGAATCCGTTTCGATATACCCAACCTGGGTCACTTGCTCCTTGAATAAGTCATCTCGATATGTTGGCTGATGAAAATGACTTTTTGCCCGCACGTTTAAATTTGTTGCCTTGCCAATATACAAAATTCCCCGACTGCCCCTAAAAGCATATACGCCGGGAGTTTTTGGGATTTCCTTAATCTTTTCCTTGGAGAGATAGCAAAATATAGCCACGCCATATATTAACATTTTATTTTCAATTAGTCAATGTCCTAGAAAACCCAATACGGGGCTTTTTATCAACTATTGTACTGGCAGGGAAATATATGTATAATAGGGGCTGTTTATGAAAGGTGAATTTATCACAATTCGCGGCGCGAGGGTGCATAACCTGAAGAATGTAAGCTTGAAGATTCCAAAGAACAAGCTTGTTGTTATTACGGGTCTGTCGGGGTCGGGGAAATCTTCGCTTGCGTTCGATACGATTTTTGCCGAAGGACAGAGGCGATACGTGGAGTCGCTTTCTGCGTACGCGCGGCAGTTTTTGGGCATGATGCAGAAGCCGGATGTCGATGAGATTACGGGGATTTCGCCCGCAATTTCTATAGACCAAAAGAGTGTTTCCCGCAACCCTCGCTCCACAGTGGGGACAATCACGGAGATATACGATTATCTCCGTCTTTTATTTGCGCGTGCAGGGACGCCGTTTTGTCCCAAGTGCGATATAGGAATAAAGCGCCAAACCGTCGCCCAAATCGCGGACGAGGTTTCTAAATTAAAAGGTGAGTTTCTTATTTTAGGGCCGGTAATCCGCGGCAAGAAAGGGGAGCATAAGGCGGTTCTGAAAGAGGCTCAGGACAAGGGATTTACAAAGGTGCGCCTTAACGGAGAGTTTTTGAGCATTGAAGAGGCGCAGGACCGTGAGCTTAATCCGAAAAAGATACATAATATAGAAATTGTTGTTGATAAATTGAATGGCGATGAAGAAATCGACAGGGTGCGGCTTGTGGACTCTATCGAAATGGCGATACGCATGGGCAAGGGGATTGTTATTGTCGGAGACGCTGTTTTTTCCGAAAATTTTGCCTGCCCGAAGTGCGGATTCAGTATGGCAGAAATTCAGCCGAGGACTTTCTCCTTCAACAGTCCATACGGCGCGTGCTCTCCATGCTCGGGCATGGGAACAGAGATGGATGCTGACCCGGATCTTGTAATTCCCAACAAAAACCTAAGCATATCGGAAGGCGCTGTAAGGCCGTGGATGTCTGCTTCGCACAGAGTCGGCAGGCAGGGATACTTCTGGTATATTTTGCGCGAGATGGCTGATAAGCACGGTTTCTCGCTGGACGTTTCCGTGAAGCGTCTTTCCCCAAAAGATTTAGATATTATTTTGCATGGCGACGATGAATTCGAGGGGGTGATACCTTCGCTTATCCGTCGTTATAAAGAAAGCGATTCCGAGTGGACCCGGGCGGAGATTGAAAAATATATGACAATCGGGCCGTGTTCTGCGTGCGAGGGCAGGCGCCTGAAACCGGAGGCGCTTGCCGTGAAGTTCGCGGGTAAAAGTATTGATGAGGTGGTGGGGATGGACATTGCTGATTTTATAACGTTTTTTAATTCTGCGGGGTCTGGCTCCGGCGAATTAAAAAATAGCGGTAATCCCAAGGTGACCCGGCCAATTATCAAGGAAATCCTATCCCGTTCCCGGTTTCTTATAGATGTCGGCCTTCACTACCTTACTCTATTAAGGTCTGCCGACACGCTTTCCGGCGGAGAAGCCCAGCGTCTGCGCCTAGCTACGCAAATCGGCTCAAAGCTTTCCGGTGTTATATACATTCTGGACGAACCATCTATCGGTCTTCACGCGCGGGATCAGGCGCGGCTTATCAAGACCTTGAAAGATTTGCGGGATCTCGGAAACAGCGTCATCGTCGTGGAGCATGATCCGCAGACGATTCTTGCCGCGGATTGGGTGGCGGATATAGGGCCTGGAGCAGGGAAGAATGGAGGAAAAGTAGTATATGGAGGGACGCCAACCGGACTTAAAAAAGCCAAGACGTTGACGGGAGAGTATCTTTCGGGGCGCAAAAAAATTTCTCCCCCTGCGGGGGATCCCCCGCAGGGGGAGAAATCTAAGGAAACGAATTATCTTACTGTCCGCGGAGCTTCTGAGCATAATTTGAAAAATATCGATGTCAAAATCCCCCTCGCGAAGCTTGTATGCGTGACAGGAGTTTCGGGTTCGGGAAAGAGTAGTTTGGTGAACGATATTATCGCAAAGAGTTTGCGGCGCGAGTTTCAAGGGGCGCACACGATTCCGGGCGCTCATAAAAAAATAGAAGGTCTGCGGTTTTTGGATAAAACTCTTATAGTTGACCAGAGTCCCATAGGCAGAACTCCGCGTTCTAATCCTGCGACATATACAGGAGCGTTCAGCGTGATACGGGATTTATTTGTCGCTACGCGTGAGGCAAAAGCTCGCGGGTACGCCGCAGGGAGGTTTAGCTTCAACGTAAAAGGTGGGAGATGCGAGGCGTGTGAGGGGCAGGGGATGAAAAAGGTGGAGATGCATTTTCTGCCGGATGTGTACGTGGAGTGCGACGAGTGTAAGGGCACACGTTATACAAAGGAGGTCCTTGATATAGGATATAAGGGAAAAAATATCGCGGAAGTGCTTTCTATGACTGTGGAGGAGGCGCTTAAGTTTTTTGAAAATATTCCTATGCTTTTCCATAAGCTTGAGGTGCTAAATGAGGTCGGTCTTTCGTATGTCGAGCTTGGCCAGCCGGCCCCCTCTCTCTCGGGTGGAGAAGCCCAGCGCATCAAGCTTGCCTCCGAGCTTTCCCGCAGGGCAACAGGCAAAACTCTATATATTTTGGATGAGCC
>CAJXHR010000076.1 GCA_913054525.1 uncultured bacterium
CAATAACCGCAAGGCCGCCTATTAGAGCCCAGTCGCCCGGGGATAGCGGCACTGTCCTTAAAACACCTTGTAAAAACGGAACATACAATGCCGCCATCATCATGGCGAACCCAAAGAGTACCGCTCCCACAAGATAGAGGTTGTTGAATAAATCAATGCGGAATATCGAGCGGCGCAAACTTTTTATGGAAAAGATATAAAGAAGGGAATTCACGCCAAGCGCGGTAAACACCATAGTGCGCGCGTATTCAATATTCTCTGTCGCATTGAAGAGCCAGAGAAAAAGCCCAAGGAGCAAAAGGTCTGTTACGATCCCCACAATAAATATAATCGCCTTCATTTCTCTATCGAGTATCGGCGCCTTTCTGCCAAGCGGCGGATTCTTCATGATATCCTTTTCTTTCGGCTCATAGGCAAGAGCAAATGAAGGCAACCCATCTTCCACTAGATTGACCCAGAGGATTTGCCCCGCAAGTACGGGCAAAGGAAGTCCGACTATTATCGCTCCTCCGATTAGGATTATTTCCGTAAAACTGTCCGCAAGAAGATAGGTCACCACCTTTCTTAAATTGTCAAAAATTACCCTTCCCTGCTCCACAGCGCGCACAATAATCTTAAAATTATTGTCGAGAATTATCATATCGGAGGCCTCTTTTGCGACATCCGTGCCGGCACCCATGGCTATGCCTATATCCGCTTTTTTGAGGGCAGGCGCATCATTTACGCCGTCGCCCGTCATCGCAACAACCTCTCCGTTCCGCTGAAATGCCTCTACAATTCTCAATTTATCATGCGGCAAAATTCGCGCGTAAACCGAAATTTTTGAAACCTCTTTTTTTAGGGTCTTGTCATCCATGCGCGCCAGTTCCCCTCCTTCAATAATCTTTCCGTCATTGACGGCGATGCCCAGCTCCCGTGCAACAGCAAGCGCGGTATATTTGTGATCGCCGGTAATCATTACCACTTTGATTCCGGCTTCCCGGGTTTTTTGTATAGTGCTCTTCACACCTTCACGGATCGGATCGTGCAAGGCAACAAACCCCACAAATACAAGCTCCGACAGCACATTTTCAAGTTGCGAAAGTTTTTCAAGCCGCACATCCTTTTCTCCTATTTTTACACTTGAAGGAATGTCCCTATAGGCAACCGCGAGTACCCTAAGCCCCGCTCGCGAAAAATCTTCGTATGTTTTTGTCAGCTTTTCTGTTTTTGTCCGGTAAAGCTGTTTTTTATTTCCCCGCACCTCCGGGTCGTGAACATATTTACACGCCCCAAGAATCTTCTCCGGCGCACCCTTGTAATAAATTAGATTTCCCCGCTTTTGACTTTGCTGCGAGAACAGCGTTGCCATATACTGATTCTCCGACTCAAACGGCATTTCGTCTAAAATATTCTTATCGCTCTCAATCAAAGTATCTGCCAGTCCTGCCGATATTCCCGCGCGCACCAGAGCTTTTTCCGTAGGATCGCCATGAATATTCCATTTGGTCACGCTCTCCTTCGGATTTTCTACAAATGCTTCATTTGCTGTCATTCCTATTCGTAAAGCGAGCTCCCGCGCATCATCCGACTCGACATATACCTCCGCTACTTTCATTGTGCCCTCGGTAAGTGTACCCGTTTTGTCGGAACAAATAACAGTAGTCCCTCCCAGGGTTTCTGCGGCAACAAGCTTCCTGACTAGAGACTTTCTGCGCAATAGCCGGAGCATCCCGATTGCGAGTATCACGGTTACCGCAATGACCAAGCTCTCGGGTATTGCAGCCACGGCAATCGCTACGGATGCCGCGAAAATTTCGGTAAACTCTATTCCTCGCAGCAATCCCCCCACAAAAAGCATGCTGACAATTCCCAATATAAGAAGAGATATCCAACGGGCAAGATGCGAGATTTTCTTTTGAAACGGGGTCTTCTCTTCTTTTATCTCTGCCAAGCTCTGGGCTATTTTACCGAACTCGCTTTTCGTACCGGTCTCCACCACCACGCCCGTGGCTCTGCCCCGGGAAACAATAGTCCCCATAAAAGCCATATCCGTGCGCCCCGTAAGGGGGATTCCCGCGTCAATTTTTCCCGGATTTTTTTGTATGGGCATTGCCTCCCCGGTGAGGGCGGCTTCCTGCACCTCAAAGTTTCGCGCCTCTATAATACGGATATCCGCAGGAATCCTGTCGCCCGAAGCAAGAATTACAATGTCGCCTCGCACAAGTTCCGCAGCCGTGACTTCCTCCTCCTTGCCGCCGCGCATTACGCGAACCTTAAACTTAACCATTTTTTCTAATTTTTCCAAGGTACTCTCCGCTTTCTGCTCTTGCGCATATCCAAAAGCAACGGTTATTAAGACCGCCGCAAAAATTATATAGGCATCCACCGCATTATTCAAAGAAAACGAAATTGCACCCGCGACTACCAAGAGGTATATAAGCGGGCTTTTGAACTGACTAAAAAAAATCCCAAGGCGCGTAAACCTTTTCTTTTGGGGCAGGGCATTTGGCCCAAATTTTGCGAGGCGTTTCTTTACTTCCTCCGCGCTCAAGCCGTTTTTTGACGAAGAAAGCTTCTTGAGAACCTGTCTAACCGACAAACTATGCCAAGATTCCATGAATTTATTGTAGCATACAAATGAAAATAAACGGCTAAATAAATGGCTAAGCCATTTAGCCGTTTAAAAAAAGAGGCGCGAGTCAAATAGCTCGCGCCTCCTAGAATAATTTAACTTACTACTATCGTTTCCTCCCGGCCCGGGCCGACGGAGATGTATTTTATGGGCACGCCGCAGGCGATGCGATTGCAGTAGTCCTTCGCGGCTTCCGGAAGGGAGTCCCAAGTTCGGCAAGGCCCTACGCTCTCTTTCGGCCCCCAGCCCGGAATCCAATCGATACGGCGGCCTCCGGTGCCATTATCAATACCAACTCCAATGAGAGGGAAATCATCCAGAATATCAAGACGCGTTATGGCAACACCCGTAAGGCCGTTTGCGCGAACGACTTCCTTTACGAAAACGGTATCAAACCATCCCAATCTACGCGGCCTGCCTGTAACGGTGCCGTATTCATGAGCTATCTCGCGAATTTTTCGTTCGGGATAGCCCGCCATTTGCGTGGGCATATCCCCTTCGCCTACTCGCGATGTATATGACTTGAAAACGCCGATACGCTCCTTGATTTCATTCACGGGAACACCCGATCCCTGCGCGGCAGATGCCACCCCCGTACACGATGATGTTACATACGGATAAGTGCCGTGGTCTATATCAAGCATAAATCCCTGCGCGCCTTCAAGCAGGATATTCTGCCCTTTATCCAGCGCCTCCCAAAGAATAGGACGAGTATCGCATATTAAATTATCTAAGCTTTCAAACTTTCTTTTCAGATACGCAATATTTTCGTGCAGTTGACAAACAGCTACCGATCCCGAAATTATGTCTCTGCACAAATCACAACAGCTGCATCGCTTAAAGTGCGATCTGTAATTTCTTTTTAGATACGCCACGCGCTGTTTAAATCTCTGCCGGAAATTTTCATAGAAAGTATTGATATCCAAAAGATCGCCCGCACGAAATCCCACGCGGTCAATCTTATCGGCGTAGCATGGCCCGATGCCGTTCCCGGTTGTTCCGATGCTGTTATTTCCTTTGCGCTTACTCTCTTCCTCCAATCGGTCTTTTGCGCT
>CAJXHR010000077.1 GCA_913054525.1 uncultured bacterium
TCGATCTTTTTAATTTCTTCTTTTGAAGCCCCCTTTACTATCGCATACTCGGAAAAACTTTTTGACTTCGCGTTTAAAAATTTTTTACGCATGTCTTCCGCATCCTCATTCAGGGCGATGGCGAGGGAATTGGATAATTCAAAAAAATCTTTATCGTCTATAATATATTTTTCCAATTTCGCGGATTTTATAAAAAGATCAAAATAGGTTTCATTGCGGGCCAGCACGATTCCGTCCGAGGAATAGATCAGCCCTCTCTCCGCGAAAACAAGGGAGGCCCGGGAAGAATTATCCTGAGCTTCAGCCGTATATCCGCCGCCCTTTGCAATTACAATATACGCGGAATATGAGCCGACAAATACAATCACTGCAATCTGCAAAATTTCAAACAGTAAAAAAACCAACGGTGAAATTGGTTTTTCTATTTTTTCTCCCTCCATTGCCTCCTCATCAAACTGCCGTAATTTTGCCGAATCAAAAAAAATCTCCTCGGGTTCTATGTGTTCTCGCGAAGAAATATTTATCCGGAACTTTTTAAAGGGATCTTTCACTGTTGTTTTACTCGTTTAGGATAAGAGTATCCCTAAGTTTGTCTATATTTTCCAATATAACACCCGTGCCTCTTACAACAGCGGTCAGGGGATCTTCTGCAAGCTTCACCGGTACTTTTGTTTCTTGAGCAAGAAGCTCGTCAAACCCCCTAAGCAAGCCGCCGCCGCCTGCCAGCACTATGCCGTTTCGCATAATATCGGCCAAAAGCTCAGGAGGGGTTTCTTCTATGGTTTCCTTTACAGCAGAGACGAGGAAGCGGACTGATCCGGCAAGCGCATCCCGTACTTCTTTATCATAGATTATTATTTCCTTTGGAAGGCCGGTGATAAGATCCCGTCCGCGCATTACGGATTCCATCGCCTCCTCAAGCTCCATGCATGATCCTATCTCTATCTTTATCTCCTCTGCGGTACGTTCGCCCAGGAGCAGGTTGCGCTCCTCTCTTGCAAAATTGATGATATCTTCGTTCATTTTATCTCCCGCAACTCTAATGCTCCGTGATGTAACCATCCCTCCGAGAGAAATAACCGCAATCTCTGTTGTCCCCCCTCCGATATCCACTATCATACTCCCGACAGCGTCCTGTACGGGAAGCCGGGCTCCAATAGCGGCTGCTATCGGCTCCTCTATCAGGTAGACTTCTCTTGCCCCGGCATTTCGCGCCGCATCCTCCACTGCTTTTTTCTCAACCTCCGTTACTCCCGATGGAATGCCGATCACTACCCTGGGCCGGGGAAATAAAAAAATAGATCCCTTGTGGACTTTATGAATAAAATATTTGAGCATCTGCTCGGTTACCTCAAAGTCAGAGATAACACCATCCTGAAGCGGCCGCGTTGCGACTATGTGCGCAGGCGTACGTCCCACCATCTTTCTTGCCTCCTCCCCTATTTCAAGTACCTGGCCCGTTTTTTGATTTATCGCGACAACAGATGGTTCGTTAATCACAACACCCCGCCCCCGCACATACACGAGAGTATTTGCGGTGCCAAGATCGATTCCTATGTCTTTTGAAAAATAGCCGAAGAGTTTTGAAAACATTTTGGTACGTCTTCTAGTTTAATAATTTTTCCCGAGTCGCTATCACGCTCCTTCACCTCGACACTATCTTCCTCAAGGGTGCGTTCGCTCATAACAACTCGCATCGGCAAACCAATCACGTCCGCGTCAGCAAATTTTTCTCCCGCGGTGCTATCCGCACGATCATCGTATAATACTTCAACGCCTTCTTTTTGTCTCCCTACGAGAGATCCCCCGTAGGGGGATAAAAGGTCATACAGCTTATCGGCCGCTTTTTTTACATTACTATCTCTACTTGGTATGTAAATAAGATGAGCATCAAATGGCGCTACCTCCTTTGGCCAGAGAATGCCATTTTTATCATGGTATATCTCAACAACCGTTCCCATTAACCGGCTTACTCCTATGCCGTAGGAACCCATGACTACCGGCTTTTTCTTGCCCTCCTCGTCCTGAAACTCCAGGCCGAATGCCTCTGAATATTTCGTCCCTAACGGAAAAATATTCCCAACCTCTATAGCATTACTTTTTGAAATATTGCCTTCGCAATTTGGGCACTTACCGCCTTCCTTTAATTTGGAAATTTCACTGTTTTCCGCGTATCTACACTGAGAGCAGTATAATATAGTATCCTCGCCCACATCAGCAAACGCCTGAAATTCATGGGTATTTGAAATGGTAAATTCCCCGCCGCTCGCGAGCGCATAATAAGTATCGAGCCCGCATCGTTTAAATACATTAAAGTAGGCCTCCTTTACTTTTTCATAATACGCAAACAAATCCTCTTCGGATACATGAAAACTGTACAGATCCTTCATTAAAAATTCCCGCCCGCGCAAAATGCCGCTTTTTGCTCTTGCCTCGTTTCTGAATTTGGTCTGTATCTGATAAATTGCCTTAGGGAGATCTTTATATGAGCTTATATACTTTGAAGCGATAGCTGTTAAAACTTCTTCATGCGTCCAGCCAAGGGCATAGGGCGCCTTTTTGTCTTTTTTACCTAGCACATCAAAGCCCACATCAAGCTTGAATCTATCAGTTTGCTCAAGATATTTTCTATCCACAAGGGCAGGCATAAGCATCTCTACTCCGCCGATGGCATTCATTTCTTCGCGAATAATCTTATTTATCTTCTCAATCACCCGCCATCCCAGCGGCAGATATGAATATACGCCGGCAGAGTTTTTGTAGACAAAACCGCCCCTTGCAAGAAGCTTCGCATTCACTGCCGTCTCGTCCGCCGGCGCCTCCTTTAACGTCTTGGTAAAAAGTTGAGATTGTCTCATGGTAAATAAAAACCTGCCATTATTATAGCAGGTTCGACAAGCTCACTGCAAGCAACCTTTACCGTTCGGATGCTTGACTCTGCAGATCTTCTGTGCTACGCTTACCCGAAGCACATTTGACAACAGAATAGAGGAGGGTGAGTCATGAGTGACCACGGCGCCAGACACGACAGCCATGGTCATGCGCATGACCATGGCCCTAAAATTGAAAAGCACAGCCATCACTCACATTCCCATGCCGACGCGCCATTCTGGTTGCTCATGTTGGGATTGGTGTTTAATTTTTCAATTTTCGTTGCCGGAATGTATATGTGGCAGAAGTCCTCGAGCGTTGCCATACTTGCGGATTCGCTTCACGACTTCCTTCACTGCATAATTTATGCCGTTGCCATTTGGGGCAATGCTGCATACAACCAACGCCGTCAAGCTTATGCAAGTTTATGGATTGGAATTATTATAATCTCCACCGCGCTGTTTATTGGCACCCTCGGAATAGTCAAAAGCATCCACCCCGATGAAGCAATCAGCACCTATATGCTAATCATCGCCTCCATTAATCTCGCAAGCGAACTGTTGATAGCCGGGCTAATGCTCAGCGTGAAACACAATGAAATTCGAATCCGCAATGTATTCTTAATTCGCAGAATACTCCGCGATGTGATAGTTGACGGGCTTGGCTCGTTTGGCGTGCTTATAGCGGGTATACTCGTGCTGACCGTCCAATATTACCGTGCAGACGGCCTCGCCGCGATTACGATTGCCTGCATTGCGCTGGTTTTTGGAATCGCAACCGTAGTT
>CAJXHR010000078.1 GCA_913054525.1 uncultured bacterium
AAATTGCGTATATCGCATAGACATAGGCGATCATTGGAAAAACGAGCGATTTAGATTAAAGAAGTGGGGATATATATGAAATTCTTATTTGTCACACCGCTTGCCGAGAGTGCGTCCCTCGTGCAGAAAGTTCAGGAAGAAGGGCACGCGGTGCGGTTTTATATAAAAGATAAAAAATGGCGCGATGTCGCGCGCGGCCTTGTTCCTCATGTGCGCGATTGGAAAAAGCATCGCGACTGGGCGGATATAATTGTGTTTGATGACGTTGAGATGGCAAAGGACGCGGAGTGGCTGCGGGAGCGAGGGTATCCCGTGATAGGGGGAAATGTATTCGGCGACCGCATAGAAAACGACAGGATTTTTGGAGTAAAAATAATGCGTGAAGCGGGTATAAGATTCCCCCGCTCATGGCGCTTTAAAAGTTTTGCAAGCGGGATAAAATTTATTCAAAAAAATCCGGGGAGATATGTCATAAAGTTCAATGGCCAGCTGGACAGGTTTCTTTGCTATGTAGGGAAGTTTCCCGACGGCAGTGATATGACTGATCTATTGAATCACTATCCCAGAGTCTGGCTTAAAAAAGATAAGATTGATTTTATACTTCAGGAAGTGATTGACGGCGTAGAAATGAGCGTGTCGGGGTTTTTCAACGGCACTGATTTTGCATATCCGATAAATGTAACTTTTGAACACAAGCGTTTTATGGCCGGAGGCGTTGGGCCGTTTACCGGCGAGATGGGTACGACTATATATTACAGTAAAGACGGCGGAAAGCTCTTCCGAGAAACGCTTCTTAAAATGAAGCCGTATCTTGCGCGCGTAAATTATAGGGGCTCTATTGACTTAAACAGCATGGTAACCGAGAAAGGCGCCTATGCCATCGAGTTTACCTCAAGATTCGGCTATCCCCAAGTGGACATTCAGCAGGAGCTTCACATTACCCCATGGGGAGAACTGTTGTATGATCTTGCCCACGGAAAACTTAAAAAATTTAAAGTGCGTTCGGGATTTGCGATAGGTGTAATAATAGGGGGTGCGGGTATGCCGTTTGAAATTGCGTATAGAAAGTACGGCAAGCATTTGCCGATTTTGGGCATAAATGATGAGAATCGCACGCAGGTAAAACTGCTTGAGGTCTATAAAAAAGATGGCAAGCTCTATACAACCGGCGCCGGCTATCCCCTTGTTATTAATGGCCGCGGCAAGAGTATAAAAGAGGCGCAAAAAAACGCGTATAATGTTGTCAATCAAATAATTATCCCAAATGGCGTATATCGCATAGACATCGGCGATCATTGGAAGCAAGATGCGCCCTTGCTAAAGAAATGGGGTTATCTGTGATGAAAATTCTAAACACGCAGCACGAAATCCAAATTGCCCTAAAGGCGCATATCAAAAAATTCGGCCATAGGCCGGAGCATCATTTGTATCTTTATCTGTATGATATAGACCCCGGATACGACTTTGTTTATTTTGACTTCGGCAAAGACGGCGGAATTTTCGCGAATAACAAAGGCAAACGGTGGTATATTATTGACGAACCGCTGACACCCCCCGATAAGCGGCTCCCTTTATTTTTGAAAACCGCTAAGTGCATATTCAAGGATGCCGGAGTAAAAAAGATATCCCTGGAGGAATGGACAAATGATTCTCGACAAGCACTTGCCCGGGTGTTATCGTCAATGCCTTATCGCATGGTAAAACCGTCTTATACATTATATTGTCCCGTGATTAACCTGCAAGATTTCGATGAAAATCTTGCAGGCGGAAAACTCAAAGGATTGCGCTATGTTAAGAACAGATTTTTGAAAAATCACGAAGTAGAGATAAAAAACGCGGCAGAAATCTCTCCCGATTTCATGCTGGAGCTTTTATCGGTTTGGGAGAAAAATAGAACCGCTAAAGACAAAGTATGGGGACCAGATTACGCGAAATTTATAAAAAACAAATTTCCCGGGTGCGATATCGCGCGCGCGATATTTATAGACGGCACGCTTTGCGGCCTTGTGGCCGGCTGGAGAATAGCTAACTCCGAAAATTACTACATCTATATGGATATACACGACTATTCCGACGAGTATCTTGGCGAATTTATAACTTTAGATCATTTTACTGAAGCAAAAAAGAGTGGCTATAAACTTCTTGATTTTGGCGGCAGCGATAAACCCCTTCTCAATTTTAAGCAAAAATTTCATCCCGCCTATATATACAAGACCCACAACTTCTCTATCATGCGGAAATAATCCTTCTATTTTCTTTTGAATTCTATCCTCGGAGGTGCTTCTGCTTCAAGTACCTTAAAGGTTCTTCGTCCCAAAATTTGATCGCTTTCGGTAATCACCTCAACCCGCCATTTGCCCGGCTGGATATTTTCTTTGAAGGTATATCCCCTGTACCCTCCATCCCGGCCGCCTGTAATCGCAAATTGGATGCGCGCTCTCTCGGTCCATTCATCGGCTGCTTCATCGAAATATTGCCAGCGGTGAAATATGGGCATGTTGAATTTGGCGGGCGCGAAAATCGCGCTGTAGCTATATACCGGCTGATCCCCTGTCCGATGAAATGTGTCGCTCTGCTCTTTAAAGAAAAGATACCAGGGGGCCGGCTCGTACGACACTTGATAAATATAACCCTCTCCTCGCGCCGGCTCAATGGAGTGATATATACCGCTTTCTTTGAGGACAAGCGGTATGGGCGGTATGATATTGGCAAAGTACAAAATTTGAAAAAAGATATAAATACTGCTGATGCTCAAAGCGAGAGCATGGCGATTTTGATGAAGGCGCTCCGGCATTACGCGCGAGAAAAGATACGTAATAATCCCGATGCCAAGGAGCGCTGCGGTGCCGCTTGCTATAAATACTATGTCGCCTATTTTGCCGACTACAAGCGGCAATGCGAATACGGCGTAAGAAAAAAGAGCGATAAAAAAGACGCTCATCTGAAATGTCAGCCGGAGGTATCCTTTGCGAAAAAATTCGTTGCCGGCGAAAAAAATTACGAGCATCAAAAGAAACGGCCATGCAGCCGCAAGAGAGCCGCTGCGGGAATAGAATACGAGGAATGCGCTGAACAGCCCTCCAAAAATAAATTGGAGAAATAAGGGCGTAAAGCGGCTTGCTTTTTCGGCAAGATGCCCGTGTATACGGCCCGTATCGTAGGCATTGATAAACAATATGGCACAACCCGCAAAGATGAGATAGGCAAGAAATTGTAAATTTTGGAGCCACAAATCAATCCGCAAGGTAAAATTGTCCCACACAAAACCTCCCCCAAAAGCTATTGGGGTGACATAGCGCTCGTATTTTTGGTATAACGCCTTGCCTTTTTCAAAATATGCAGTAAAAGCCATAGCCCCCACTATACCAGAAAACGTCATCCGCCGAAAGGCGTTGCGGACAAAGCTCGGCAAAATAAAACCACGCGTTTTCTCGCGTGGTTTTAGCTATTGCTTTCGAACGTAAAAGACACAATGTTCCATGGGCTTGGGGTCGGTAAAGTACATGA
>CAJXHR010000079.1 GCA_913054525.1 uncultured bacterium
TTTATAGTTCCCTCCAGGCATTTTTACTTTTTTAAAAATAGAAATACGTTGATTGTCCAGAAAGGCAAAGCTCCTACGATAGGGATATACTCCGCGAGAATAAACGGACCTCTTCGTTTTAGGAATTGCCCCATTTTTTTGCCAGAGGCTATTTTTCCTCCTCGTGCCCACATCCAACCTCCTAATACTATTGTACCAAAAATATCAATGGGCCACGAGATAAACTCCCCTACACCGAAGAAAATATCTAAAGCAAGTACGAATACAGGCGGCACAAGGTCTAAAATAAGAGCAACGCTAAGCATCGCAACGCCCTCTGGGCTTAATACCCCGGGCCTGTCGTCGCGCTCCTTCTTTCCCTTTTTTGCACCGCTAGCAGCGGCCCTTGCTGCTGCTTTTCGCGTTGCCCTTCGGGCCGCTATTCGAGCTGCTATACCTGCGAGTGGTAATGGCATAATAATTGTTTATTCCCCTTCTTCTATCTCTTCCTCTTTCTCAAGCTCTTCTTTCGCCTTTTCAATCTCCAATAACTGCGCCGGATCGGAAGTAATTATCTGGTCCTCGGTGTAGGAAGCGATGATCTTTATGGCTACGTGCTTGTTCCCCGCGAAAAACAACCCCTCCCCCACTCCCGACTCAAGCAGTAAAAATTTTTCTTCGTCGGTAAGGTTGAATGTTTTCTGCACTACATCCACCGAGGCCGGGGACTGGCGCAATAAAAGTTGCATAGAAGAGTTTGTTATAATCGGCTTACCATACGGGGAGTTTACAAAATCGGTGATGTCTTGGGTTATGGTTGTAAGGCCAAGGTAGTATTTGCGTGCGCGCTTTGCCATACTGAAGAGAAATTCCGCGCTGTTTTCGTGCCGCATCATCCACCATGCCTCGTCCACCACAAGTATGCGTTTCTTGAGGTTTTTGCGGATAGCGACCCAAATATAGTTTAGTATGATGAACATCGCGACCGGCCTTAGCTCTTCTTCCATGTCGCGAATGTTGAACACGGCAAGTTGATTTTCAAGATTCACATTTGTATGCTGGTTTAGAAATCCGGAATATATGCCCTCGGTATATTTTTTGAGGCGAATGGCAAGGGACTCCCCGCCCTGCATACTTTCAAGCACTGTTTGGAGATCTGTGAAAAGCGGGGGCGTGATATCGGAGAAGTCCTTGCGCTCGGGGGTGATGTCGCGAGATGAGTATGTCTCGGTAATAGCGGAGTCGAGAATGGACTCTTCTTCCGGCGTTATTTTTCCAAGCATCACTTTGAGCAGCCCCATCAAGGTAATAATATTGGAGCGGAGCACGTCCCCCGGGTTTTCGTTCTTCCCTATAGGCGGCAGATCAAAGGGATTTATGTGATGCTCCGAAGTAAGGGAAATTTTGAAGAAACTCCCTCCGACGGTTTCGGCGAGAAACTGGTATTCGTTTTCGGGGTCTATCACGATTATATCTACGCCAAGCATCATGGAGCGGAGTATTTCCAGTTTCATGAAATAGGATTTTCCTGAACCCGATTTTGCGAATATTACGGAATTTGCATTCTCCAGAGAAAAACGGTCAAACAGGATTAAGCTTGAATTATGCCTATTTATGCCATAAAGTATCCCCTTATCGGAGGTAAGGTCAAAAGAAACAAACGGAAAAGTTGAGGAAAGCGGGCCGGTGTTTAAGCTGTTGTGTATAAGAAGCTCATCGTAGGCAATCGGCATAGAAGAATTAAAGCCGGCTTTTTGCTGATAAAGGGCGGGCTTTATATACACCATTCGCGATTCTAGGATCGCCCTTAATTCATTTTCCATCTGGTCCAATTTTTTGGGATTGTCGCCGTATAGTGTGATATACAGGCCGAATTTAAACATTTTTTCTTCGGCCGCCTGTAGCTTGTCCCGCAGATCCTCAATGTTCTGGTGGGCCGCCTCGAGCATAGGATCCCGTATCAATCCTTTTTCTTCGCGCTCCATCATTTCTGCGGTGATGGAGGTTATTTGCCCCTGAAGGGTTTTCATAACTTTTTCTGTGCGATATGGATGTATAAAAAAGGAAACGTCCATTGGCTGGCCCATGTTTATGATGGGAGAAAACCAGTTTGACGCTAGATATTTCGGGTAAGTAAATATAAAGATTGTTTTTGCGTACTTGGTGCCGATCTTTATATAATTTGAGGTTACTTCAAGCGCGGAAGGCGCGATGATGTCGCGCAGGGTTTCCAGTTCGGATTGTGTTGTTTCTTTTTTCTTAGGCATTTTAATATTTTTCAAAAACGCTTTTCATTAAAGTTCTCTTCTGCAAATTCTGGGGATTGTACAGGTTCCAATAGAGCATAATGAGCTGTTCGGTCGAGAGAATTTTTGTTGTGAGGCCGAATCTGTGAAGGCCTGCTTTTATAAACTCCACGCGTTGACTGAGCTGATTTTTGTAGTGCATGAATTGCTTTTTTTCCATCTTCGCGGGTGCTTTTCCAATGCCGAAGAAGGACAGCGGCCCTCCTCCGCCCGTCTTGCCCGCTGCTTCGGCCAGCTCAAAGGGGACGACAACATAAAAGTCGGTAGATATGATATTTGTGCTGGCTACAAAGTCTTTTATGAAATTTATATATTCTTCGGTTTGTATGCGTAAAAGTTCGTTTTCCTGCTCTGCCTGTTTTTCTTTTAGCGTCTCAATGTAGTCATCAATATTCAAAAAACGCGCGTTTATGAAAATCTGTATATAGAAATCAAGAGAGTTCAGGAAATTCTGAAACTCCATAATCACCGCGTCTTGTTCATCTTGTGACTTAAGGGCAAGGTTTAAGCTGGAGCATTTTATTAATGCCCTCATGCCTCCTCCCTTGAGGATCACTACGCCATCTCTTATCTGATCTATTTTTACAAAAGATTGTGTGCTTTGTGCGCGAGCCATAAGGTTATTTATCTAATTTTTTAGCAAGCTCTCCTATCTCTTTTTTTGTAACTTTCGTAGAGACGCCTTCAAATACTTCGGGCGCTTGTTTTCTCCTTGCTTTTTTTTGATTTGCCAGTTGGCGCTTTTCCCATATATAGAGCTGTGGAGATATAAAAAAAGAGAAGAATGACATAAAAAAGTCCAAAAGAGGGCGGCCATTTATCTTCATGAAACCAATAAGCAGGGCAAGGAGAGAAAGAGGAATCCCCAACACAAAGAAAAGCCATTTTTCCAGCATAAACCAGAGCACAAACAAAATCGCTCCGACACCGGCCAGAAGCGCCGTCTGCTTTATGGTAAAGGGCCCGATAAGCCGGGCTTCATGCTCTATAAATTGTGGAACCTTAAATTGTTGCGCCATGGTTATCCTAAATTATGAATTTTGCGTAGTTCATCCTGCACCTGCATAAATATCTTGTCTCTT
>CAJXHR010000080.1 GCA_913054525.1 uncultured bacterium
AATCAAACCTTCTTTTCCTTGTTCCGGAATTGTACAAAATTTCATATTTCAGTAAAAAAATTCCCCTGCTTTCGGATGAAAACTGCTTTATTGGTACGCGCTCCGCGCTTTCCACGCCCCGCCAAAACCTTGGCCTTATTATTATAGACGAAGAAGAGAGCCCCTTTTATAAGTCGTTTGACCAGCAGCCATATATAAATGCAAAAACTGTCGCCCTAAAACTTGGAGAACTCACCGACGCCAAAATAATCTTGGGGAGTAGTTTACCATCGGTTGAATCGTTATGGGCAGCTAAAAAGAAAAAATATACGCTGAAAGCATCGAGCTCCAAGCGCGAGGCACCGGACGTCAAAATAGTAGATATGCGCCAAGAATTAAAGCATGGGAACTATTCGATATTGTCCGGCGAACTGCAGACACGACTAAAAAATGTAATCAATAACAACGAGCAGGCGATTTTGTTTATAAACCGTAAGGGATTGAGCACGGGCCTGCTATGTAGAGATTGCGGACATCTTATAAAATGTCCTAATTGCGACGTCCCCATGGTATATCACAATACAGCATACGGTATACGACATATGGCATACATTTTAATATGCCACCATTGCGGACAAAAACAGAGGCCGCCTACGCTCTGTCCCGAATGTGAGAGCTACAGAATAAAATTTATTGGCACCGGCACTCAGCGAGTTGAGCAGGAGCTTAATAAATTACTGATTCGGGATCCCGCAAAAACTAGGAACTATAGAATTGGGAGGATTGATCTGGACGTGGCTCCGACATTAGGCTATCAGCAAAAAATATTCCAAGATTTTTCAGACAAGAAGTATTCGGTATTAATAGGCACCCAAATAATGCTAAAACCGGAGCTCTTAGGGCAAGTTGACCTTGCGGCTATAATAACTATTGACCCCATACTGTCATTTCCGGACTTCCGAATAAATGAACAAGTAATACGGCTCGTAAATAAATTACGTACATCTACTTGTAACCAATTATTATTACAGACATACTCGCCTGATAATTACGTCATTCAAAATGTCTCAAATATTTCCCTGATGTCTGAAATAGAAAATCGCAGAGAACTGTCTTTGCCCCCGTTTTCTCAACTTATAAAACTGGTCTATGCTCACAAAGACCCTGCAAAAGCTGAGCAAGAGGCAAAAATTTTGAAAAATAAATTACTAGTACAGTGGGATTCACTGCTTCCCAATATACGATATACAATATACGATATACAAATTTTAGGTCCTGCTCCTGCTTTTATTCCGAGAACCGGCAATAGATATGTCTGGCAAATTATGCTAAAATCAAAAATAAAGGATCTTACTTTACGCAATCGCCTGTTGCGAGTTGTGCCCGGTGATTGGAAAATTGATGTGGATCCAATTGAAACACTATGATTCGCAAAGTTATTCAGGACCCAGACCCTATACTTCACAAGAAAACCCTGCCGATTACGGGCGGTTTTGAATCGCGCTTCATGGAACGGCTTACTGCCGATATGAGAGATACGCTAATAGAGCAGGATGGCGTGGGCCTTGCGGCTCCTCAAGTAAGCGAGTCCTTGAGTGTTTTTGTTATACCCGATGATCTTGCGCCGGAAGTGCGAACACCCTTCGCTCCCCTCTCGTTCTTAAAACCGCTTCGGCCAACCGTATTTATAAACCCGGAAGTCGTTTATCATTCCCAAGAGCGCGAGGTAATAGAGGAAGGATGCTTGAGCATAAGGGGAACATTTAAACAAACTCCCCGATCTTTAACAGTAAAAATAAAGGCCCTCGATTATCGGGGGCGCAAATTCACGGTTTCCGCCACGGGCATTCTGGCGCGAGTCTTCCAGCACGAGACAGACCACTTGAATGGAATTTTATTTACCGAACGATTATGACAGAAAAAGATCTCAGAATTATATTTTTGGGTCGCCAGTCCGGTCAAATCGTTAAACAAAAACTGCAAAAAGCAGGTTTTGCATTTGCTGACCCGGAGAGCAGTCAGGCAGATTTGATAGTGGTTGGATTCTACGGTGAAATTCTTTCCAAAAAAATGCTTGCGATACCGAAATACGGCGCACTGAATGTTCACCCATCTTTGCTTCCCAAATATCGAGGCCCTTCTCCGGTGCAAAACGTAATCCTTAACAACGAAACCAAAACAGGGGTTACAATTATTCTTATGGATGAAAAAGTGGACCACGGACCCATGATAGCGGTAGAGAATTTTGAAATCGGAGGTAGAAAATTTACTACTCCCGAATTAACAAAGGAGCTCTGGGAGCTTGGAGGCGACTTGCTCGTGAAAACAATTCCCAAATGGATCGCCGGAGAAATAAAGCCCATTCCTCAAAATCACGAAAATGCTACATATACAAAAATCCTCACAAAGGAGGATGGGCACATTGACTGGGCAAAGTCCGCTGAAGAGATAGAAAGACAAGTTCGAGCGTTCAGTCCGTGGCCCGGAAGCTTTACTATTTGGGGAAACAGACAGATAAAAATACTTACCGGCCAAATATTGAATTCTACCGATAAAGAATATTCGGCCGGCCAAGTCTTGCGATACCAAAAAGATCAGCTTGCAGTGAAGGCAGGTACCGATATTTTTATAATAGACAGATTGCAACTTGCGGGAAAAAATGAAGTAACTTCAAAAGCATTTCTGAATGGACATGCAGAGATCGTCGGAGCAACGCTGCATTAATCAAAATCCGCATTATGTGAATAATATAAAAAGGGAAGCATTGCTTCCCTTAATTGTTGTCGTCGACTCCCTCGACTTCTTCACGTAAATCTATTCCGGTATCTTCCTTAATCTTCTCTAGGATAAATTCCAGCGACAATCCAAACCCCTCGGTTTGGATTTTATCGGGATAAATAGGATACGTATTGGATACTATTCCCACCGGGCAATATTCCCCTCCGCATCTCGTAAAAATACCGGAACCCAGATTCTCCACAGTCGCAAAACCATTTATTATAAATACCGGAGAGGACTCACTTGCGTAGACGACTATCCCGGGCGAAACTCTCTTGAGGCGTGACAATAGATCGCCGGTAAACACGTCACGGAATACATACTGAGAGTACGAGATAAGAATATCCGTATCTGTCGGTATTTCCTCCGGCCTTACTATGCGTAAACCCATAAGGTCTGACTGATCTTTGAGCGGGGGCGTAGATCTCTTCAAGAGCGCGTATCCCTGTTTCCAGTCAATGCGCTCAACGTCTAGAATCTGCATCCTCCCCACTATATCATCAAAGAACTGATTCACGTCCCGTCTTTCCAAAAAGTCCGTAAGGCGTGCCAGGACACGCTGGATTTCGTTTATTTTCTGAAAAGTTTCCTCA
>CAJXHR010000081.1 GCA_913054525.1 uncultured bacterium
AAAAACCTCTCTCAAAAATTCTCTCTCGTCTTCTTTGAGCCGGATATCTTTGCGGTTTGCGAAATGTATCCTGGGGTTGCGCTCCAGTCCCCTTTCGTATACTTCGCTATTGCCGGATATTTTGTGAGCGCTATCGATCTCCTCGATAAATTGTGAAGGGAAAATTTCCCGCCCATCCTCTCGCACGTTGGGATAACTTATATACACCCCCTTCCGCGCCCGCGTGAGCGCCACATAGAACAATCGGCGTTCGTCGTCCTCCTTGTCGCTAGCAGATATGTTGAGAGCAGAAGATTGTTTCCGGACGGATTTTGACGTCGGAGCGAGCATGGTGGTAGCCGAAGGCGGCTTCAGCATCTGCCGGGTGTGCCGCTTGCCCCAGTGCCCCATGTTTGCGCCGGCAATAAAAACATAATCAAACTCCAGTCCCTTTGCTCTGTGCGCGGTCATAAGGCGGACAGCGCTTCGTCTAGTTGTAAGTTTCTTCTCCCGCAGGGAAACTCCCCGCTCCCCTATGAGCTCCAGGCGCTCTACAAAGTCATTTAGTGTGTAGTTTCTATTTTCAGACGCAAGTCGCTTGGCAAGCGAGTGCAGAAACCGCACCCTGTCGATGCCTTCTATATAATCACCTTTGCCAAGCACATAATCAAAAAATCCCGATTCCCGCACGATACTCTCAAATACCTGCGGCACGCTTTTATTGTGAGCCATCTTATTCCATAGGGATAAATTTTTATAAAAATTATTCAACCGCACGGCTCGCGATACACCTAGCGCGCGCATGCGGCTTTTGCTCCGCAAAATATCGTAGAGAGGCGACCCCCGATGCTGCACGAGTTTGTATATATCCAGCGACGGAATTTTCAAAAAATTAGCGTGGAGCGCTTTCGTCAATGCTTCATCGGAGCCAAAGTCAGAGACAGCTTTAACGAGTAAAAATAAATTTTTGATATCACTATTTTCCAATAACTGCTCATCGGACTCCACTCTAACGGGCACGCCATTCTTCTCAAGCATATCGCGTATCGGAAAGGCATCGCGATTGTCCCTGTAAAGCACGGCGATCTCCTGCGCGTCCATACCGCTCTTTATAATTTTTTTTATTTTGCGTGCAAGAAAATAATTTTCCGAGGAGGAGTTTTGGAAAGAATATGTCCGTACTTTTTTCTCCGGATGCCCGGACTTTGCCTGAAGCGATGGGGAGCTACTTTCCATCATACTTCCCGAGGCATCTAAAATTCTTTGGCTGGAACGATAATTTTCAGCGAGCGTAATTATTTTTGCGTTGGGAAAAGTTGAGTGGAAATAAAGAAAATTTGCGAGGTTGGCGCCCTGGAATCTGTATATGGATTGTTTTTCGTCTCCAACAACAAATATATTAGGATTTTTTCTGTGCGCGCAGAGAAGCTCCAGCACTTTATTTTGCGCCTGGTTCGTATCCTGGTGTTCGTCTGCCAAAAGATACTTACATTGCTCCTGCAATTTTTGTAAAAGTAAGCTGCCCTCTCTCCCTTCGGGAGATCTCCCGCAGGGAGACAGCCGCTCTACCGTGGATAGAATAATGTCATCATAGTCATACCCGGCATCCGCGAGCTTATCTTGATAAATTGCGAACAGGGCGGCCATCTCCTTGTTCTTTTCGATATTGCGCTCCCAGTCCTTGTACGGCCCTTTCATCTTGCCCTTGTGCGGGCCTTTTTCGTGGTATAAATCCCCCATGGTTTCAAATTGCCTTGCCTCCTCTCCCACAAATTCGAGCAATTTTTCGGGGCCTATGCCCTCTCTTTTCATATCGGAAAAAGTATGCAGAAGCGGCCCAACATACATAAAATTGTCGCCAAAGGGCTTAAGGAGCTTGAAACTTCCCTCTTGTATCACGCTTTCCATAATCTGCATACGGCCTATTTCATCCACAACATTTTTGTCGTGGAATTGCGGAAATTCGTCCGGATTATTCCGTATTATCTCGTTACAAAAAGCATGGAATGTGTGGATGGGAATATAGTATGCCTGCGGCCCAAGAATACCTATAAGGCGCTTGCGCATCGCGGAAACTCCGCTCTCCGTAAAAGTGAGCGCCAAAATTTCTTCGGGTTTGGCTTTTTCCCGGATTAAAATATTGGCAATACGCAAAGTCAGAACCTGCGTCTTGCCGGTCCCCGGCCCCGCCACCACCATCACCGGCCCCTCCAGCGTATCCACCGCTTCTTTCTGCCCGGGGTTTAGTTGGGCATATAACTTTTTGAAAATTTCACTTTCCATTATGTTTTTATATTACACTTATTAGGCTCTCGTGCAAAACAAAAGCGACCATTTTAAGATCGCTGTTTTATTTAGTATTAGCCCTACTCCCCAAATCCTTCCCAAAGCTCAACATTGTCAACGCATTTCATACATTCGGAAAGGTGCTTTCGGATTAAAAACACCTGCTCTTTATCCATTACCATATCCATATCGGGGGACACGTATCCCTCCACTTCTATCATTGTGAGGCAATCGTTGGTTGGCCCCAGGGGCCTATCAAAAAGCTCATCTTCGTCACTTACGCGCCTTTCAAATTCATCGTTATCCCATCCATCCCGCATCGCAATAGCATGCAAGTATTCTACCGCGAATTCGTATATCTCATGGCACTCGCAACCGCATGTGCATTCCTCGTCATCGCATTCAAGGCAACAGCAGTGCACCGTAGGATAGGCCGATTCTAAAATCAGCAAATTGGCACCGAGGTTGTCTAGATAAGGGTCGTATTTCTTATACTGAAGAAAAAGGTGAGGAATGTCCTCCTCGGCAACTCTACAGTCAAATGTGAACACTTCTATGCCATCCATACAGCCCCCTGTTCCCATGCAATTTTATATCAATCTGCGAATTTTAATTCGAAGTTAAGGAACTCGTTCCAATATTCAAAAAGTTTTTTGGTGGCAAAGACATCATCCATGCAGTATCGGGCGATTTCCCGGTACCGCTCGTCCTTGAAGGCCTGGGGCACTTCTTCTCCGCTCATGCCGCCATCCTTGGGAGACTCAATATTAAATGCTTTCGTAACAAAATGGAGCTTTGGAAGGCGGCGTACCGCGCCATAGTAGGCAAGCTGGTCGGAAAGGTCGATGTGCTGTGTGCCGAATTTCTGCCCCGAAAGATAGCGATTTGGCATAAGGTTGCGTGAGGGGCGAACGCCGTGCACTGCCGAACGTATCATTAAAAACGGCGCATCAAATGCGCGGCCGTTGAAGGTAACAAATGTATAATAATTCCTTGCCACCTCCCAAAACTTTTCAAGTACCTCTTTTTCGGAACCTACGCGATACTGTATGCCGTCTTCTTC
>CAJXHR010000082.1 GCA_913054525.1 uncultured bacterium
ACGTGCTCAATATCGGAAACAGTAGTCGTGCCACGGGCGGCAAGACCGGCTATGACAAGAGCTGCACCTCCTCTCAAATCACGACTCTTTACATTGGCGCCGCGAAGTGTGCTTGGCCCCCAAACAACCGCGCGATGAGGGTCGTATATTTTTGTCTTTGCGCCCATCTTACTGAGCTCACTAAGACAATTAAAACGCTTTTCATATAGCGGCTCGTGAATAAGCGTAGCGCCCTTTGTTTGGGTAGCAAGCACTGCAAATGCCGACTGAAGGTCTGTGGGAATGCCCGGGTGCGGCAAACACTGCACACTCGCGATACTCATTCTTTTTCCCTCCGCCCCGGCGCCCGGAAACCCGGAAGAAACCTCAACAACATCGCGCTTATTGGATATTTTGATATCCGCTCCCGCAGAGATAAGCTTTTTAATCACGAACTCAAGATGCGAAACCGGAACATTTCTAATCCTCACATCCCCCCCCGCCGAAAGAGCCGCAATGATAAAGGTACCGGCTTCTATATAGTCAGACACAATATTACAAGATGCGCCTGCGAGCGCAGCCGTGCCCCGAACCTTAACCGTATTAGTGCCCGCGCCCCGGATCCTCGCACCCATCTTTGAAAGAAATTTTGCGAGATCTTCCACATGCGGCTCGCAAGCCGCAATTTTTATTGAAGAATCAACCGGAAAACAACTCAAAAACATAAGCATGTTTTCGGTTGCCGTAACGCTGAATTCGTTTAGAGTAACGACCGAAGGGGACTTTATTGAACGGGGAATTTCTACGGAGAAGGATTCTTTCCCGGTGATCACGCGCGCGCCCAAATCCTTAAATGCCTCAAGGTGTGTGTCAATAGGACGCGATCCTATACTGCATCCTCCCGGATAGTGCATCTTATTTACTCTCCCGAACCGGGCAAGCAATGGGCCCAAAAGCAATATAGATGCGCGCATTTTTTTCACTGACTCGCTGTCCAATCTATCCGGATCTATATCCCTATTTACAATATCAACTGACCTCTTCCCCGTCCACTGCACGCTTGAACCCATCTTCTCAAGTATATTTATAAACTGATAAACATCAAGGACAAGAGGGAGATTGCCTATTCTGCATCTCTCACTAGTCAAAATAGTAGCGGCAAGGATTGGCAAGGCGGCGTTCTTTGAGCCACGCACATCTATCGTGCCCGAAAGCAAATTGCCCCCCCTGATTAAAAATTTCTTAGACATAATATCCACTTACAATACTATAAAAAATAAGGTCTGGCAATATTCGAGATTTTGGTATATTATAGACGCATGACAAAATCCGTCCGAACGCTCTTATTTGCCTTGTTTGTTACGTTATTTCTGCTAATTACTCCGCTGGTTATCGGCTATTCGCAGGGGTATCGCCTTGACTGGCAGGATAAAACAATAGTACAAACCGGGGGACTGTTTCTGGAGCCGAGACCTGCGCCTGTTGAAGTATATCTCAATGAAAAAC
This sequence comes from uncultured bacterium, assembly GCA_913054525.1. GTDB lineage: Bacteria > Patescibacteriota > Minisyncoccia > Spechtbacterales > HO2-43-30 > CAJXHR01. The sequence continues at coordinate 1,486 of CAJXHR010000082.1, forward strand.
TTGTAAAAAAGAGTAGTTTTGTGTTTCAAAATGTTTTTTTGGGAAACCTTATACCAAAAAATTACCGGCTTAGAATAGAAAAAGAGAATTATTCCGCATGGGAAAAGAATCTCGATATATTCCCGAAATTAGTTACTGAAGCAAAAAATATTACGCTCTTCCCGGAACTCGGCCGAGAAGCCGAAAATGTAATTGGATCCAAGCTTAGGGATTTTTCCGCTTCGCCCTCCGGAAAATACTTTGCATTTATAAACAACGATTCCACGCCTAGAATAACCCTATACTCAATAAGCGCGCAAAAAGTGACGCTTACTTTCGATGCCCCGGCTACTTTCTCTGATTACAAAATAGAAAATATACAATGGAACAAGGACTCAACCCGCTTTATGTTTTTGCTTAAAAGCGACGCCTCCCGGAAGTGGGTATCGGTAGACCCTAAAGCCGGCGCTCTCTCGAGTATTGATATCTCGAGCGACATATTATCATCCGGGGATTTTAGGAAATATACAAAAGAACTGTACAAACCGGTGATAAGCAAAGTAAAATGGAGCCTCGTTGACTCCGATAAACTCTTTTTTGTCGCCCACGATAGGGACAAAAAATATTTACTTTTCTCATACAATATCGCGTCCAAAAAAATCTCGCCTCCGCTTGCGTATGATGTTCTGGAATATTCACCCGAGAAAAATGCGGTGTTTTATGTCTCCTCGATGCTTGAAAATATCAACCGGCTAGACCCAAACACAAAAAAAATATACCAGGTTTCATTCTCCAATATTTTTGGCAAGGAAAAGAGCGCTCCAACCACCTTTGTTTCTCATGCCCAAGAACAATATCTGATACTAAAAATTGCTGACGCCTTATATCGCCTTGATAAAAAAGCCGGCTTAATGCAAAAAATTTCGGATGGCGTGGAGAGCGCCGTAGTAGCGGCAGACGGCAAAAAGATTCTGCTGACAGGAGAAAAGACTCTGTCAGTTTATTGGCTGGAGGACACACAGATACAGCCGTTTCGCGATGCCGGGGATTTGGAAATTATATACACCTCTGCCGGCGCGATCAACGACGCAGTATGGTTTAGCAAAAATAACGCGTATGTATTGTTCGCCGATCAAGATACTATAAAAGTAGTAGAGCTTGACGGCCGAGATAAGCGAAATATACATATGCTCACCGAGAAACCGGCAAGTAAATTGTTTTACGAAAAGGATAAGGAGATACTCTATTTTCTGTCAGACGAAACCCTATACTCTCTGTCGCTCAAATAAATCCCGCAAAAAAATAAAATCCCCGCAGAGGCGGGGATTTTATTTATAGCTATATTTCTCCTATCGCTTTGACCACTGAGGGGCTTTGCGGGCTTTTTTTAGGCCGAATTTTTTACGCTCTTTCTTGCGCGGATCGCGCCTGAGGAATCCTGCGCGCTTAAGGCGTTTACGAAAATCGAGATTAAACTTCACAAGGGCCCTCGCTGTACCATGGCGAACCGCCACTGCCTGCCCAGCGATACCTCCGCCGCGCACTAAAACCGAAACACTAAACTTATCCACCACTTTCATCTTCTTTAACGCCTCGTCCGCAATGTGCTGAAGCTCTGCGGTGGGAAAATATTTAGTATATGGCTTTGTATTTACCACGAAACCTTTCTCACCTCTTGTAAAAAGCCGCACGCGCGCAGTCGCCCGCTTCCTTCTTCCGACGGCCTCGTAATACCTTACAGGAAGCTGCTTATCCGCTTCCTTGGTGCCTACGACAGCTTTGGAAGATTTCTTTTTCGCCACTTTGCTGACCGCCGCCTTTTTAGGTGCAGCTTTGTCTAT
>CAJXHR010000083.1 GCA_913054525.1 uncultured bacterium
TTTTCAAAGAGCATGCAGCAATCAATGATTTATATGATGCCGCTATTTATGGTATTTATTGCCTGGAACCTGCCTGCGGGACTCGCTCTTTACTGGGTTGTAACAATGCTATTCTCTCTTGGCCAGCAGCTTGTCGTAAATAAAACTTTTAGCAGTAATAAGGCATGAGTACGAAAATAACATACGTAATAAAGGATTTATTGGACAATATGGGGTTTTTGGATGCGGAAATTGAGGAGCAAGAAGTGGAAGGCCGCGTGAAAGCAGAAATCTGGCTTAAGGATGCCCGCGAGCTTATAGGAGAAAGAGGCGCGATACTGCCTCTATTTCAGCATATTGTCCGCAGGATCGTAGCGAGGCACATTGCGCCCTCTCCAATGCTTGATATAGACATAAATAATTACAAAAAGATGAGGGAGGATGTTTTAAGGGATTTTGCGCGAGATGTTGGCAGTAAAGTGAGGGCTGCAAGAAAAGTTATGGAGCTGGATCCCATGCCATCATTCGACAGAAGGGTTATACATCTTACACTCGCGGATTTTTCGGACCTCACAACAGAAAGCATGGGAGAAGGAGACCGCCGCTATATAGTAGTTCGCCCCTATCCATAAGATGTCCCTCTCCTCTAAAATCGTCTCTAATACTCTAATTTCTTACGCGGGCCGCGCAGTCAGTATCGCGTTTGCCCTAATCATCGTGGGTCTTATTACCCGCTCCCTTGGGCAGGAGGGATTTGGGGAATATGTCACTGTCCTTGCTTTCCTCTCTCTTTTTGTTATTCTTGCCGATTTGGGGCTGCACTCGTTGATGACTCGGGAAATATCCCGAGAAGAGGATTCCGGTCCTGTGGCGAGTAATTTCTTTACACTACGGCTTATTGCGAGCCTATTTTTTTTACTTTTCGGATTCGGGGCGGCATTCCTTTTCCCATATACTATTGAAGTAAAACTAGGCATAGGTATAGGAGCGCTGGGGTTCTTTTTTCTTTCTGTGCACCAGCTGCTTCTTGGCGTGTTTCAAAAGCATCTTGCCATGCACCTTGCCGCGCTCGCGGAAATCGCGGGCAGAGGCGCGCAGCTTTTGTTTGTATTTTTAATATATTTATATGTGCGGGGTGAAACCCCGCACATAGTGCTATTTATGTATCTTGTGGCAATGTCTGCTTCGTCCTTTGTAATATTCTTCCTGACGTTTCTTTTCGCGCAGAGATATACAAGAATTGGATTGCGCTTTGATATCCCCTATTGGCTGAAGATCATAAAAACAACCTGGCCGATAGCGCTATCCATAGTGCTGACGCTGATTTATTTCAAGATAGATATGATTTTTTTGTCTTTAATGAAGCCGGCGGCTAATGTCGGCATATATGGGGCGGCATACAGGGTGCTTGAGGGGCTGATATTCTTCCCGGCGATGTTTGCCGGCATCCTAATGCCCATTCTTTCCCGCGACGCCGTGAATAATCACGCGCATTTTAAGGAGGTTTTCAGAAAAAGTATGAGGGTTATAGCGATTTTTGCCCTGCCGCTTGTAGGCGGAGGCGTTGTTCTTTCCTATTCCATAACAAATCTCATAGGAGGAAAGGATTTTATCATCGCCGGCGCGCCAATGCAGGCGCTTTTTATGGCCACAGGGATCATATTTTTCGGCAATATCCTGGGCCGCGCTATTATCGCCCTTGATCTTCAGAAAAAGGCGATGTTCGCGTATCTTCTGGGTGTTGTGCTCAACGTCGTGCTGAATTTAATTTTTATTCCAAAATACACATATATGGGCGCGGCGTGGAGCACGGTAATTACAGAGCTTTTGGTCGTCGCGTTTCTCTTTTGGCTGGTATGGAGGAAAACAGGCGCTTTTCTCGATATTTCGGGTGTTATAAAAGCCGCGTTCGCCGCGGCAGTGATGGTTGGTGTTTTGTTATTTTTCGCCTCCCCCATCTCTGCTCCTCTATCATTTTCGGGACTAGGCCTTGCGATGCTTGCAGGCGCGGGGATTTATTTTGGGGTTTTATATGTTGTGGGAGGAATTAAACGACAAGAAGTAAGGTCGCTTTTTTATGGAGCTAGAAGGTAGTATGCTCTTTACCGGTAATTTCATAGCAATACTGAACGATCATCTCCTGTTGATCCTCAAAGTTAGTGATACGTGTTCCGTCCGTTAGGGCACACGCAGGACGGGTTGGCTGCTTCTTGCAGTATTCAATTGTGCCCAAAAGGTTGTCTCTAAAGAAGTCGAGAAGCTCTGCCTCCTTTCGCCTTAGATGGTATCCAGTAAGTTTTCCTATCTTAGCTTTGGGCGTCGATGTTGTTCCATAAACAGCCCCAGAGCCACTTGTCCCAGTGTAAATGCATAGATCTGCAGGAACTGTCGTCTGGTCAAGAGTCACGGTCCAGTATTCGTCGCCTTCGTCATCAATGCTAATAATAACCTCCTTGCTAGGAGCTTTCCCCTTTCCGCATATAGTATCACTGCTTTTTATAGTTTGAGATATTTTTTCGACATCCTGATCGTTACACTCAGTTTTGTTTACCATTCCCGTCAACGCCCTGTGAATCACGACGTCTATAGGCGCTACGTTTCTACCGCTACAGATAATTTCGGCGACATCAAAGTGGGTAGCCGTAATATGTTTGGTAAAAGTGTCTGGGCCAATGCACTTTCTCGCGAAGGATTTTTTTTGTGCCTCATATACTTGCTTCCGAAGTCCTTGCTCCGGCAAGGCAAATTTTAGTCCTGACCCCTTGTCTGCCCCGGGCACATTTATTATAGAAAGTTCCGGGTTTATGGTGTTTAGTAATATTACCGAGCCCAGGAGCAGGGCAATGCCTAAAATAACATTGCGTATTTTGTTTTTCGCGTCCATGCGCAATTGTGGCCGCGCGCCGGACATCATTAGCATCACTCCTGCGTATATAATCGCCCCGAATGCGATTATTCCCACCACTGATACGGAAAAGGCAAATAAATAGTATATAAGGCCGCTAAGGGGGTCTATTGTATTAAACGGCGTTTTTACTTTTTCAGCAATATCATTTAGCGAATAGGGGCCTTTGTCAAACAGCGAAGTATCTCCTATTTTGGGTAAAGGAATTTTAGGATATTGATTCTCTAAGCATAGGACGTCCTTGCTGTCTTTTGTATGTGCGTCGCAATGCTCGCCGTTAGTTGCGAGGGGAATAGATGCAAAAATAGACTCCGGGTTTTGGGGCAACGTTAATCTACTACCGGTAGACTAGAACTACTCGAGTACTATCAATAACAAAGGCAGTGAAGCTGCAATAGGCTTACCGTACTACG
>CAJXHR010000084.1 GCA_913054525.1 uncultured bacterium
TTTGGCTGTTAGAGCAATTTTGCCTTGTTCATCTACGCGTATAACTTTTACATGTATGCTATCCCCTTCCTTTACTACGTCTCCAACATTTTTTACATATTAGTCTGAGAGCTCCGATACATGGACAAGGCCCTCGTGCTTCGGTGTCAGCTCCACAAAAGCTCCGAAGTCCGCGACTTTAACAACTTTTCCCGTGAAAGTTTCCCCTATCTTAATCTCTCTAGTTATGCTTTTTATCCAGACAATAGCTTTGTTTGCGGCATCTTCGCTATCTGCCGCCGCTGCAACAAAGACTTTGCCATCCTCTTCTATGTCAATAGAGAGAACGCCGGTTTCTTCAATTATTGCGTTTATAACTTTACCTCCCGGGCCTATCACATCGCGTATTTTTTCGGGGTTTATCTGAAGTATCAGTATGCGGGGAGCATGGGGCGAGAGCGTGTCGCGCGGCTCTGCGATGTTTTTGGATATCGCGTCAAGTATTTCTTTGCGGGCTTTCTTTGCTTGCGCAAGCGTTTTTTCCAATATCTCTATGGATACACCGTCTATTTTAACATCCATTTGTATAGCAGTAACCCCCGTACTTGTGCCTGCAACCTTAAAGTCCATATCTCCATGATGATCTTCGGGACCCTGAATGTCGGTAAGTATCTTATACTCTCCACTATTTCCGGTCATAAGGCCCATTGCAATGCCTGCGACAGGTTTTTTGATGGGGACACCCGCGTCCATAAGGGCGAGCGACCCTGCGCAGGCAGATGCCATAGAAGATGAGCCGTTTGAAGAAAGAATTTCCGACACAACGCGTATTGTATAAGGGAAGTCCTCTTTTGAAGGTATAAGCGGGCTAAGCGCCTTTTCCGCAAGCGCTCCATGCCCTATCTCTCTTCTGCCGGGGCTTCTCATGGGAGCCACTTCTCCTACAGAAAAATTTGGAAAATTGTAGTGCAGCATGAATCTTTTCTTGTACTCTTCTTTCATTTCATCAATAATCTGCTCGGCTGAGGGAGGGGCAAGCGTTACTGTTGCAAGCGCGTGCGTGTTTCCCCGCATAAACATGCCGGAGCCGTGGGTCCTTGGAAGAAAGCCAGTATCGCAGGCAATTTCTCGCAATTCGTCCAATTTTCGTCCGTCTACCCTCCTTTCTTTTTCAAGAATATTTTTATGTACAAGTTCGTCTGCTTTTTTCTCAAAGTACGCCAGTCCCTTTGATACGGCGCCTTCACTTTCTTTTGTTGAAAGGAATGTCTTTAGCTCTTCTTCAAGGGAGCTTAAGGCGCTTGCGCGTTCCTTTTTGGATTCATTAAAGAGGGCTTCCTGCAGGCGATTTTCCAAAAATGAGTCAATCTCTGATTTTAGCGCGTCATCCGCTTCAAAAAGAGGAACTTCCTTTTTGGCTAGGGCGTTTTCTTTGGCGATATCTTCTTCGAACTGAATTATTTTTTGGATATATTTTTTGCCGAATTCAAACGCGGCAACAATCTCTTCTTCCGCAACTTCCTTTGCTCCGGCTTCAATCATGTTGATTTTATCCTTTGTGCCGGCAAGCGTTATCAAAAAGTCGCTGGATTCTTCCTCTCCTATCGTTGGATTGAGGATATACTCTTTGCCTATTTTTCCTACTTTGACGGCTCCTATGGGGCCTCCCCACGGGATATCTGAAATATGAAGAGCGATCGATCCCGCTATGAGGGCGGGTATTTCCGGGTCATTTTTGCCGTCGTAGGAAAGCACGTTTAGCACCACCTGGATATCATTTCTGATTCTTGAGTCAAAGCGGGGCCGTAGGGACCTGTCTATCATTCTTCCTGTCAGAGTTGCCTCATCGGACGGCCTTCCTTCACGCTTTATGAATCGCGAACCTTTTATTTTCCCCGAAGCGTAGAATTTTTCTTGGTAATCAACAAGAAGAGGGAAGAAATTAGTTCCCTCGCGGGGTTTTGCGGACATAACTGCCGTTGCAAGAATCACGGTCTCCCCGTATTGGACAAGCGCTGAGCCGTTTGCCTGATCCGCCCAGTTGGTTAATTTTATAGAAAGATCTCTCCCTCCCAATTCTTGAGTGTAAATTTTTGGTTTCTCCATGAACAATTTAAGGGAAAAAGCGAGAACAGTAAGAGCAACACGGTATTTACAACTGACAACTAGCCACCGACAATCAGCCTGGGGCTGATGATAAGTGGCAAGTGGTCAGTGGTTGTATTAGCTGTTCTTAATATTCCCTCTACTCCCCTTCTTTTTCTTTAGTTTTCGGTGTGCTTTTAAATAAATAAAGATCTTGTTTTTCGCAAAGATCCACAAAATCATCGGCGATCTCCCGGAGCTTGCCTGACGTGCTTTTGCCGAATGCTATGACTTCCGTCTGCTTTCCTTGATTTTTGAGGTATTCGACAAGCGGAATAAAGTCGCCGTCGCCGCTGACGATTACGATGACCTCTACGGAATTCGCCAGGCGCACCGCGTCTACGGCCATGCCCACATCCCAGTCCGCTTTTTTCATGCCCCCATAGTATATCTGCAGGTCTTTTTCGCGGGTTTCTATTCCAAGGCGCTCAAGCGCTTCAAAAAAATGTGTCTCTTCGCCCGACTCGGTGCGCACAACATAGGCAAACGCGCGTATGAGCTGGCGTCCGGCTACAGCGGCTTTTAGAATTTCACGAAAATTCACCCGGCGATTATATATATTTCTTGCCGAGTGGTACATGTTCTGGACGTCTATGAATACCGCTACCCGTTGTGCTTTGTGCTTTATTGCCATTATTTCTTCAACCCGAGCTTCTTTATAGTGCTATTATACCTCTTTGAGCTTTCTCTTTTAAGATAGTCCAAAAGATTTTTTCGTTTGGATACCATTTTTAGTAGCCCGCGCCTTGAGTGATTGTCTTTCGCGTGGGTCTTGAGATGCTTTACAAGCCGCTTTATCTCCTCCGTAAGCAAAGCGGCCTGGACCTCTGCCGATCCGGTATCGCTTTTATGAAGCTTGTAGCCTTCTATGATTTTTGTTTTTTGTTTTTGAGTCAACATCTTATCCGCATATTAGCACAATTCGTTTTTCGCGACAATAGGGACATTGAAAATTTACGTAATTTGTAGTACAGTAACGCCATATGCGCCCATAGCTCAATTGGCAGAGCAGCTCCCTCTTAAGGAGACGGTTGCAGGTTCGATTCCTGCTGGGCGCACAACTGCATTTAATTATAAATACGCCATCTGGAGCGTATTTATTTATTTTTTAATCAATTACCAGCCAATATCCTCCCAGAAGTCA
>CAJXHR010000085.1 GCA_913054525.1 uncultured bacterium
TTATGAAGAATAAAATAGTTCAACTGACTATATTTTTAATGATTCCTATTGTTATTGTGGAGGGCTGGTTTATATTTAGGGGGTTGGAGAGCTACGAAACAGAGACGAGTCATTATATATCAATGCCAAATGCGGGAAAATTTCACAAAAGTCCTGCAGAAAAAATTGTTACAAACTCCACTACGACGGATGTGGGGGGTCTGACCCCCGCGACTGCCGATACCAAATCGGAGGAGGTCAGTATTCTGATGAATGTTCCTTTTGCTTCGCAGGCGCCTTCGGGCAACTGGGATAATGTGATGTTTCAACAAGGGTGCGAAGAGGCCTCTATGCTGATGGCGATGCTGTGGGTTCAGCAAAAGGGTTTCATAAGCCCAAAAGAGGCGGAGAAAGCGATCTCTGCGATATCGAATTTTGCTCAGAAAAATTATGGTGAGTTCAGAGACACATCTGTCGAGGACACTGCAATGATAATGAAGGATTATTTTGATTATCAAAATATCGAAGTAAAAAATGATATAACCGCTAAGGATATAAAAAGCGAGCTCGCAAAGGGGAACGTGGTAATTGCAGCGATCAATGGCCAGAAAATCGGAAACCCTTTTTATACTCCTCCGGGCCCGCTTCAGCACATGCTTATTGTAAAAGGGTACGATGCCCAGAAAAAAGAGTTTATCACAAACGACCCCGGCACTAGGCGCGGAGAAGGATTTCGTTATAAGGAGGATATCCTGGAGGCAGCTTTGCAGGATTATGCGACGGGATACAAAGAGCCGATCCGCGAAATTCGCAAATCCATGATTGTTATAGGACTATAGGAATTGATTCAAAAATACCCCGGCCGCGGCCGGGGTATTTTTGTTGTATATATAAATAGATGCGTTGTTAAGAGCCTACTTGGTATTTTTGTTTTATGATGCTCCATGCGATCTCCATCTCCTGCACCGCCTGCTGCGGTGCTTTATATTTGAGGCGCAGATACGAGGAGAGTCCGGGTAAATCATCTTCGCTCTCGGGGGTGAACCCTGCTTTTTCGAGCATGACAGATGCAGGCATATTGTAGCATTTGGAAAATTCTATAAGTCCGTGGGCGCTGATGGTCTGAAAGGTATTTCCGGATTCCATTTTGGATATATAGCTTGGCGTAAGGGTGGTGCGGCGCGCTACTTCATGCATGGAAAGACCGAGGTCAGTACGTATCCGGCGCAGATAGTCACCAAGAAGCGCCATTTCTTTGGGTATTTTATTTCGCATATAGGGTGTGGATAACTTCGTGGATAAAAGGGCATTTTACGACCTTTTGGGGCATTTGCGCATGGTGAACGATGTATCATTTAAGAAATGCCTTGTTTCTTATTGTATTATAACAAGGTAGCATAATAAACTTATCCACAGTTATTATTTGGCGCTATAGAGCCATTTATCAAGGGGCGTCTTTATTTTGTTTTATTTTTGAAACACCGTGTATAGATTTTTACTATAGTTATTTTTGCCAATGCAACACTTCGTTTCAAAAAAGAAATAGGGAATACTTGACAGCACTTTGCGCTCTTTGATATCATGTATCTGTAAGGGAAAGTACCTTTATCCCCCCATATTTCCCTCTGACTTATGTCGGAGGGATAAAAAAGAGCATCAAAAAGGCAATAGGAGCTTTAAGGGTTGGTTAATTACTTTTAAATAGTATAAAAATTGGCCCTCATAGTTACCATCTTTTGGTTACTCCGGCTACGGTTGGAGTGTTACTGGAAGAAATGCCCACGCACCATGCGGCGCGCGGGCAAGCTGAAGATTCGGGTGCTCTTTTTTGTTGCAAGAAATATGCATGCGTCAAGCGTTCTCCTTTTAGAATAAAAAGTATATAGTGAGTATATGGCTACTCTTACTTTCCACGGCGGGGCAAGGTCTGTAACAGGCGCAAACTACCTTATAGAAACGGAGAATTCGAAGATTTTGGTTGACTGCGGACTCGCACAAGGCACCCGCCACGCGGAAAAGCAAAATTATAAAAAATTTTCTTATGATCCTTCGACCATCGATGCGGTTTTAATAACGCATGCTCATATTGATCATACCGGCCGCCTGCCGAAGCTTGTGAAAGACGGGTTTCGCGGAAAGATTTTTATGACGCGGCCGACAAAGGACTTTGCGGAGATCATGCTGGATGACTCCCAGGGCATAATGGCATATGAGGCGAAGCGCGAGGGCAGGGAAGCGCTTTATTCAAAAAAAGATGTTGTAAAAACTCTGGAATATATAGAAGAAATAGAGTATGGCAAAGTATTAAAAGCGGCAGGAGATATAAAATGCCGGTTTCGCGATGCCGGGCATATACTTGGTTCGGCTATAATAGAGGTGTGGGCAGATGGGCAAAAGATTGTTTTTTCAGGAGACCTCGGGAATCCACCGGTGCCTCTTCTTCGCCCCACCGAATTTATTACAGAAGCGGATTACGTTGTCGTGGAATCAACATACGGAGACCGCGAACATGAAAAACTGGACGAGAGAAAGAATTTACTTGAAGACGCGATAGAGGATACAGTCGCAAGGGGCGGAACCCTTATGATTCCTTCATTCGCCCTTGAAAGGACTCAAGAACTTTTATATGAGCTTAATTCGCTTGTGGAAAATCACCGCGTGCCGGAGGTACCTGTTTTTATTGATTCCCCCCTGGCTATTGATGCCACCAAAATATATGGGAAATATCCCGAATACTATAATAAAAAGGCGATGTATCTTATAGAATCGGGAGATCAGGTCTTTCAATTTCCAAGATTAAAGTTTACTTATACAGCGCAAGAATCCAAAGGAATAAGTGATGTGCCTTCGCCAAAAATCATCATCGCGGGATCTGGCATGTCTACGGGCGGCAGGATTCTCCACCACGAGCGCAGATATTTGCCGGATCCAAATAGCTCTATTTTATTTATCGGCTATCAGGCGGCAGGCACTTTGGGCAGGCGGATATTTGACGGCGCAAAAAGCGTGAAAATTTTTGGAGAGCGCGTGCCGGTGCGCTGCGGCGTAAAAGCAATAGGCGGATACTCCGCCCACGCCGATCAGAAAAAATTGCGGGAGTGGGTTGAGAAAATTAAAGATGGCGGAAAATTAAAGAAAACTTTTGTAGTGCAGGGTGAAGAGGGTCCGTCCCTTGCGTTCGTACAGCTTTTACAGGATCATCTGGGTATAGATGCTGAAGCGCCAATGCTAGGGGAC
>CAJXHR010000086.1 GCA_913054525.1 uncultured bacterium
GATATCACTGTGATTTTATTGATGCCTTCGGGTTTTTCGTGGTTTACTTCGGAGGTGCTGTATTCTTCGCAATTTTTGAGCGAGCCCTCTCTGAATTTTACGTATTCTTCCGCAATTATATTTTCGTCAACGGATACAGTATCCGGATCAAAAAATATTTCCCACGATATCGTCAGAATGTCACCTGGGAGAATTCCGGCTTCGGGGTCGGCGTTCATTTCGGCATAGATGCCATTTTCTTCTATTTCCTTTTGTATGGCCGGAAGAATGTCGGCATCTTGTGTTATTAGCAACCCTCCCGCCCATAAAGAAAGGAGGACTACGAGTACGGCGCAAAAAGCTGCAAACGCAAACATGTATTTTCGCTTCATGCTGGCCCTCCTTTCTTTAGTTTTCGGGCAGTAACTTTGTTAGCTTTTGTTTCTGCGGTAGAGCCACTCCGAGATTATTTTCATGGAGTCACTGTAGCTTGTCCCATTTATCCATAGTGAATCAAGGCGGAGCCGTGAGTATATATCGCAAAGCACCTCGTCGTAATGTGTCAGACCAGCTCCGGAAAGTATTACCGGAGAGCGGGATATTTCCATATCTTTAAAAGATGCCCTTATATTATCCATAGTTTCATATTCACGCGGATCTCTTATTACCACAGGGATTACCTCTTGCTCCAGAGCAAGAGAGGATAATCGTTTTTCTAAATCTTCATCCAAGAAGAAGTCGGAGACAATAAATACGATATCTCCCGGCTGCGCGTGTTTGCTTAACAGGGCACAAGCAGGAGAGATGTTTGTCCCTCTCGCCTCCTGTGTCTTTTTGGATTGCAGCAGTGTTTGTATCTTTCGTGCATTCAGGGAGATCATAGTGGGCCTCTGAAAGAGATGAACTTTATCGGAGAAGCCGATGGCGCCTATGGAGTTGCCCCCCTCGCGCAGGAGATGTTCTATAAACGCGAAAAATCCCTTTACAAGGACTGGCTTTTCTCCAAAGTCCATTGAAGCGCTTAGGTCCTGAACTACCCACATTCTCATATTGCTTTCTATGACATCTTCACGGATATTGAGTTCATCTGTTTTTGCGTAATGCTTCCAGTGAATTTTGCGGGCGTCATCACCAAGCTGATATTCACGCAGGCCATAGAATTCGTACCCCTGGCCTATGAATCTGCTTTGAAACCGTCCGGAAAAAGTTGTGGACCCCTTTCTTTTTGGGCTAAACGGAAAACGCCGGAATATGGACGGGTTAACTTCTGATATGGTACGCTCTTGCTTTTTGTTTAATTCCATCGATAAGTCCTCCCCAGTCGGATTCATGGAAGTTGAGGGGATTTACGATTAATCTGGGCATCAGAATATGTCTTGCTACCGCATCAGCGTCATCGGGGGTTGTTTGTGTATCATGTCGCACAACAAACGCGTGAGCTTTGCTTGCCGCTACAAATTTTTGACTTGCCCGCGGGGAAGCTCCCAGCTCTATGATATTCGGGTCGTACGAACGGGTTTCACGCACAAATCTGGCTATGTACGCGCATACGTTTTCGTCAGCCGTAACATTTTGCGACACAAATTTTCCCAGTGCCACAAGCCCTTCCGGATCCCACACCTTATCAACGGGGACAGGGTCGTCGTTGCCCTGTTTTGCGATTTCAATTTCATCCTCTTCTGTTGGATAGGGGAATAGGATTTCAAATAAAAATCTATCCAGCTGCGCCTCGGGAAGCGGGTAGATGCCTTCCTGCTCTATGGGGTTTCTGGTCGCGAATACCATGAAGGGATTCGGCAAGGACAGAGTGCGATTTCCTATAGTCACCACTTTTTCCTGCATGGCATCCAGAAAGGCTGACTGGGTCTTGGGAGGCGTTCTGTTGATTTCATCCGCGAGCACGATGTTTGTGAATATAGGCCCCGGGTAAAGCTCGAAGCTTTGGTTATTCGGGCGCCATATTTCTGTGCCGCGGATGTCGGAGGGAGTAAGGTCGGGGGTAAGCTGAATGCGGTTGAAGCCGCATCCGGAAACCTCCGCAACAGTTTTTGCAAGCAGGGTTTTTGCAAGGCCCGGGAAACCGGTATATAGAACATGCCCTAATGCGGCTACCGCAATCAAGGACAGGTCAATTTCTTCTTCGTACCCCTTTATTCGTTTTTTAATCTCAGTCTTCATGTTTTTCAGTTTTTCTAGCAGAGTGTCCTTTTCGGCCAGTACAGAATCGTCTACCATGCTCTTACCTCATATTAGATTTTCAAAGAAACTAATATCGTATAATAACAGCGCAAAGTCCCTACGTCAATCTATTTTTGGGGTTGACTAGAGGATATTTTTGTACTATCGTAAAGGCAAATATGATTGCTACGGAACTGACATTTCTAAGCCCTACATTCGGCAAAATGACTCTGGATCAGGCGTGCCAGAGTATTTTTGATTACATGCAGGAGGAGCCCAAAAATCGCTACTCCATCATTATTGGCTCCGATTCGGAGGGATTTGGAGAAGTAAATTTTGTCACAGCCCTTATGGTGCATAGGATTGGGCGAGGCGGAAGGTGCTTTATAACCAAAACAAAAGTGCCAAATATAGTAGAGCTTCGTCAGAAGATTTATCAAGAGGCGACACTTTCTCTTGAAATTACCCAGCTTGTGGTAAAAAAACTTAAGCATTTTCTAAGCGAGGAATACCTGCACAAGGGCCTTGAGATACACGTGGACATAGGCGAGAATGGCCCGACAAAAGATATGATTAAAGAGGTGACGGGCATGATAAAAGGATCCGGCTACACTGTGCGTATAAAGCCAGAGTCCTACTGCGCCTCAAGCGTTGCTGATCGGTATACCGGATAATGCTAAAATTTCCTGACAATTTTTTCTGGGGTACAGCGAGATTTGTAAAAACAACGGAACATCTTGACAAAAATATAGTTT
>CAJXHR010000087.1 GCA_913054525.1 uncultured bacterium
GCCCGGTGCAATCCGAGCGAACCATGAAGTAGTGGAGCTAAATCAAACACCCGGTTTAGCAATCCCGCCACTTCAAGAAAAACGTCAAATTTCTTTTTGTAAATGTGCATCCCCTCTTCCTCCTGCCAATATACTGTTATTGATAAAAATCATCCTATCACAAAACTCCTGTCGTGCAAACTAAAACCCCCCGGCAGTTGCCGGGGGGTTTTAGTTTATGTGGGCCGGGAAGGATTCGAACCTCCGTAGGCCGAAGCCGCGACGTCTACAGCGTCGTGCAATTGACCGCTCTGCCACCGGCCCGAGTATGAAAGCCAGCGGAGGGAGTCGAACCCACGACCTTCACTTTACAAAAGTGTTGCTCTACCACTGAGCTACGCTGGCATGTTACTTCTTGGAAGTCCTTTTCCCTTTTAATTCCTCGATCTTCGCAATTGCCTCCTTATCTCCGGGATCAATCTTGAGAGCGCATTTAAATACGGAACGCGCTTCTTGAAACTCTTCCCGCGCCATATATATATCCCCAAGTTTTTTATACGGATAAACGCTTTGTGGATCTCCCTTCAGTACGTCAAGCCAATACTGCTCATCAAATCTTCCGTTTCCATCGCTCAACGATGATACGAAAGATGCTCCCCCCTTTTTATCTTGAGGCTCTTCTGCTCGCCTCGCTTCGCGGGCCGGCTCCGATTTTTCATCCGTAATATGTGATGACGAGGCAGGATTTTGCTTTTGCAATCTTTTTTCGTGGAGATTCTTTGATACGCCGGCCATCCAGTTTTCTACTTTCATAAGCCGTATGCGCGCTTTTTTGAAAAATTTTTCAACGAAGATGAGGAATGGCTCGCCTTCTCGAAAACCAAGCATTTTCCGGAAATATTCCAAGCTAAATCCGGAATCGGCAGATTCCCCTCCCGCATCAGCTTTAACATCAAAGTCGGGATATACGAGTCCGTTTCCGCCCGCCCGAGACATGTTTCGCGCTCGCTGTATTACGATATAAAAAATCCCCCCCAAACTTACCAATATAACGGCTAATGGAATTAAGTAAATCATATTTCGTACCGCACAAAATCTCCAACTTGTATATTTTCGCCGAGCTTTGCAATATACTCGTTTATCACATCTTTTATTTTTTTATCCTGGTTTTTCACAAACGACTGTTCCAGAAGCGCGATCTCCGCCGCGTAATTTTGCATTTTTCCGTCTATTATTTTATCAACGATCTCCGCAGGCTTTCCCGAGTCGGTAAACTGCTCCTTGTATATGCGCCGTTCATTTTCTCTTACCTCCTGGGGGATATCATCCGTGCTTACATACATCGGATTCATTCCCGCGATGTGAAGAGCTATATCATGAGCAAGCTGGCGAAACATTTCATTTTTTGCTACAAAATCCGTCTCGCACTGAAGTCGCAGAAGCACTCCGACTTTCCCGCCGGCATGTATATACGACTCTATTATTCCCTGTGATGCTTCGCGCCCTGATTTTTTTACGGCTTTTGCCGCTCCGCTCTTACGCAAGGCCTCAACGGCCTTCTCCAGATCCCCGCCGGCCTCTTCAAGCGCATTTTTGCATTCCATCATGCCGCAGTTTGTCATCCCTCTAAGTTGTTGGACTTGTTTCGCGTCTACCATGTCATTGCTTCTTCTTACCTTCTAATATAGCATTTTTTACCTTGCCCAGTATATATTTTACGGAGCTAAGCGCGTCATCATTTGCCGGTATTGGGTAGTCGGCTTGCGTGGGATCAACGTTAGTGTCTGCGATGGCAACGATAGTTATATCGCTCTTGCGCGCCTCTCTTACGGCAATAATATTTTCCTGCATACCTACCACGAATACTATGTCCGGCAGCTTTGTCATATCCTTTATTCCGCCCCAAAGAAGATTCAGCTTGCGCGCCTCCTCTTCCATATCATGGCGCTCCTTTTTTGTATATTTCTCCCACTCTTCCGACTTCATCTTTTGCTCAAGATCCTTTAAATATTCTATGCGCGAGGATATGGTCTTCCAGTTGGTAATAGTTCCCCCGGACCACCTGTCGTATACAAAAGGCATCCCGAGCTTCTCCGCCACCTTGCGCGTCTCTTCCCTTGTTGAGGGCCGCGTATCAACGAAAAGAATGATTCGCCCTTCCTGGGCTGATTTTTTGAGATACTCCAGCGCCTCTTTCAGCTTCTCCCGTGTCTGCTCCAAGTCAATAATACTCACGTTATTCCGTATACCAAAAACGTATCTACTCATCTTGGGATTTTGCCGGGCTTTGCGATGCCCAAAATGCAGCGCGCTTTCCAGCATCTCCTTTATATCCGGGCTGATTTCCGGTATTTCGGATTGTGGTTCTAATTTTTGCTCGTTCATAGGGTCTAATATAACAAATAATAGAGTCCCTTGCAAGTCCCTGATTTATTTGCTAAAATATACACTATATGAAAAAGGGCATACATCCAAAATATTATACAGACGCTAAGATAAAATGCTCATGCGGAAATGAGTTCACCATAGGATCCACCAAAGAAAACATAGAGGTGGAAATTTGTAGTTCCTGCCATCCTTTTTATACAGGCGATGAAAAAGGCAGGCAAAGGGGAAGCCAAGTCGAAAAATTTAAGGAACGACTGTCAAAGAAAAAAAAGTAATGCCGGAAACAGACACCGCAAACCTACAAGCAGAATTTGACGAACTTTCGCGGAAGCTCGCAGACCCGGCATATCTTTCAAACCCGCAAGAATATCAACGCATTGCAAAGCGCTATGGTGAATTAAAGGGTTTGCTTTCCGTAAACAGCGCAAGTCCCTCTGAGGGGAAAAAAAACGAAGCTATAATTGAGATA
>CAJXHR010000088.1 GCA_913054525.1 uncultured bacterium
TATTTTTAGTAACATACTAATATGAAAACCCCTTATAATATTGGAATAATAGTACTTCTTGCCGCAGTGGTTTTTGCCGGATATTTTCTTTTTAAAAAACCGGTGCCGGAAAATCAAGTTCCAGAATCTTCCGCGCCGGAAGAAAATACTGTTTCGTTGGATGAATTTGAGGGATTATCCCCAACACAACTTGCCGATGAAGTTGGTGAAGAAGTTTTTGAAATCTTTGGATACATTGCGTATATTAATAGCGAAGATAAAATTATCGATATGCGCACAACCGCGGGTCAGGAATTCACGGTTTTTCTTGGGGCTAATACGCAAATATTTTCCTATGATACCGATAATCCCAATGGAGAACCCGGAACATTTACTCCCACAGGCGCCGAAATTTCGTTGAATGAGCTAAATAGCGGCGAATACATCATGGTAAGCAGTGATGAAAATATAAGAGGAGAAAAGGAATTTCGAAATATAAAATTTATCCAGGTTTCGTTTTTTTCTCCTGATGCAATCCCGGGAGGCGAGTAAAAAAAATATACAACCAATACCGAGGATAGGCATGGACGATGCCTATCCTTTTGTATAGAATTGGAATAATACAATAAGATGATTCGCTACTCTAGCTATGCTTTACTATTTATTTTAGCGGCTATCGTATTGATGGAGACGAATGGCCTATTTTTTTCTGAAAAAGAATCCGCGGAAATAGCCGCTAATTTAACTCAAAAAACTTCCGAGTCAGTAAATCTTCTCGAAGAAGGTGAATTCTGGTCTGTCAGAATTGATGAGGCGGGAGCTGCGCTCGCATATGAAGAGTTCAAGAATGCACTTAAGCCCTATGATTTTAAGATTCAGCACGTGGCAGTTCATGTCTTTGGAGAGGTTCTTTATGAAAGCGAGGGTATAGCGGGTGTGGTAATATGCGACAGCACATTTTCTTTCGGATGTTATCACAGCTTCTTTTTGAAGGCCCTGAGCGAACACGGCAAAGATGTTGTTTTGGATATGGACAGGGCCTGCATTGAAAAATACGGAGTGGGGGGGGTGGGGTGCCAGCACGGCATAGGGCATGGCCTTGTAGAATATCTGGGGCCGGATCGGCTCGTCGAGGCGCTTGACGCCTGCGAAACTCTCGCATGGGAAAATCCCTTATTTGGATGCAAGGGGGGAGTATTTATGGAATATACCCTCCCTACAATATTTGATTCGAAAAATTCATTTATATCAGTAAGGGATATCGACCAGGACAATCCATACGATGCCTGCCCGGGGCTGGCAGAAAAATTCAAACAGGCCTGTTACTACTCTCTTGGGCAATGGTGGAATAAATTTTTTAGCTATGAAAAAATAGGAGAGCTATGCGACGACGTTATAAACGACAAGGAAAAAGAGGCATGTTATCTGGGAGTGGGCGCTGTTGTCGCTCCTTCAAGCGACTTTGATACTGACAAATCTATTGCAGATTGCCAAAAAATGCCTGACTTTGAGGGGCGGCTTACTTGCCGCGCGGGCGCATCATGGGCATTTTTTGCTATGCCCGAATTGCGCTCACTATCGCTTAAGCTGTGCGAAGGCCTTGAAATTGACAGCGAGCATCTTTGTGCCCAAAAGGCAGATTTAGTGGGCGAGGGGGGGTTACGGCATTAAACTAATTTATTTAATTATTCTAATTTCTTTAAATGAAAGCTCAAATTCGAACAATCCTTGTTATCCTACTAATCTCAGCCTCCATCTCTTTTATTGTGTTTGCTAAATATCACCAGCCAAGCACAGAGAGTATTATTGAGCTTCGGAAAGACAATTTTTATCCTCGCGAACTTACAATACAAAAAGACGGTACTGTAAAATTTATTTCTAAAACCAGAGGTTTCTGGCCGGCCTCTGATATTCATCCCGCGCACGGGATATATCCTGAGTTTGATCCGGGAAAACCAATAAAGGGAGGGGGGAGTTGGAGCTTCCGATTCGATGAAGCCGGCGAATGGAAATATCACGACCACCTTGCTCCATATTTTACTGGTAAAATAATAGTCGAAGATACGGGCGGAAAGGCCACGGAGGTACCTGGCAATAACGACTGCAAACGCCTGCATAGCCATGTGTACTGCTGGCAGGAAGAGTTACTCGCGGTTTTGGAGGAGGAAGGTATCGATGCACTATTTGATTATCTCTCTGTTATGTTTAATAGGGATTCGGACTTTAAGCTTTACTGTCATCATATAACTCATAACGTCGGCATCGCGGCATACCCTTATTTTCTTAAAGACAAAGACTCCGTACTTACTCCGAAGGCCTCTGCGTGCGGCAACGGATTTTACCATGGATTTATGGAAGCCTTGCTAAGCGCGAATCTGGACACTGAAGAAGCGAGTGAATTTTGCAAGTATATCGATAAAAAATTGACTCCGGATGCTCCGGACGCCGCGCTTCAGTGTTATCATGGCATTGGGCATGGAGCGATGGATATGGCGATAATATACGGAAATTCAGTGGAGGACGAAAAAGCTCTTATAGATCCGGCGCTGGAGATTTGCAGAGATGCTTCGGAAACCGAAGATCAGCTTTATCGCTGTGCGTCAGGCGTTTTCAACGGCATTGCGAATTTTTATGTTACCGGCGAATATGGGCTTACGATAAACGAGGAGGATCCGCTTTGGCTGTGCCGCGACCAGCCGGAGGAATATAAAAGAAGCTGTTACGGCAATATGAATTCTGCTATATATTGGCATTCAGGAAACGATTTTTCAAAGTCCATGCGCTATGTTGAAAATATTGACGATGACGCGGAGGAAATTTCCGCAATAAAATATTTAG
>CAJXHR010000089.1 GCA_913054525.1 uncultured bacterium
AGGATTTAGATCAGAAAATATATGGAATAAATTTATAAAAGACGAAAAAATAATTATTGATAATAGTATAAGTTTTAATAAATTTGGATATATATGGAATGATATTTAAAAATTAATTAAATATTTTTATAAATTAATTATTTTAATTTATAAAAACATTTTTGATATACGGCCCATAGCGAGTTTGACAAAGCTTATGACAGCACTGGTTGTGATTACAGAAATGAATTTGCAGGATGAAATTACGGTTTCGGGTGCGGCGGTAGCAACATACGGAGATCAAGGGGGCCTTGCACACGAGGAGGTCTTGAGTGTAGAAAATCTTCTTCATATACTCCTTATAGAGTCGAGTAATGATGCCGCGATTGCCCTTGAGGAGTATTATAACGCCTATCGTACGGAGCAGGATAAGACGTTTGTCGCGGCGATGAACGCAAAAGCCCAGGAACTTGGGCTCTTAGACACTTTCTTTGTGGAGCCATCCGGCCTCAATGTCAACAACCGTTCTACGGCATACGATCTTGCGCGCCTTGCCGATTATGTATTTCAGCGTCCAATATTGCGCCAGATTATGTCAACGCAAGTCGTTGATATCCAGTCCGTTGACGGAGTGATAAATCATCATCTTGTCAATTCAAATACGCTTCTTGGAGTTCTCAAGGGCGTGCTTGCGGGCAAAACCGGATACACCGAGGAGGCAGGCGAATCTCTGATACTTTTTGTAAAAAAGAGTAAAAACATTGACGATTACCTCATCTATGTAATTCTTGACTCCGCTGACCGCGTCAAAGCCGCCCGCCATCTCATCGACTGGGTTGATAGGGCGTATATTTGGGAGTAAAATAGATTAAAATAAATAAATAAATTGTCAATATTTATCATTGGCATTTTTTGTGGTACTCTAGGCGCATGGCAAAATCGCTATTTAAGGCGCCAATAGACCTCAGCAAACATACTTCGCTCATATACGCCGAAGGTGTATTTGGATTGTCGGCAAGGAAGAAGTGGCCAATGCGGGCAAAGACCGCGGATGGGATTTTACGGTATGCCAAGTACAAAGTAGCGGGAATTATTGACTCCGGATCTGACGAGAGACAGGCAGGCGATGTACTGTCCACATATCTTGCCGATACTAAAAATTTCTCTACACCGATTTTTATGAATCTTCAGGAGGCAAAAGCTGTAACTAAATCCGACGTTCTTATTATAGGCGCTGCACCCGAAGGCGGCGAATTGCCGGAAGAGTACAAAGACGACATCGCATGGGCAATTAAAAATAAGATGCGTATAGTGTCCGGGATGCATTATGCGCTGAATGATGATTCAAAATTTGAGAAGTTGGCAAAAAAATATCGGGTAAAAATTTGGGACACTCGGAAAGAAATAGACTGCAGTAATATTCCTCTAGGATCCGCCAAGGCGTATCACATCAAAAAACCAATTGTGCTCACCGTCGGCACTGATGCCGCTATCGGCAAAATGACAGCGGGATACGAAATGGCGCGGGCTGCAAAAAAACTTGGTGCAAAAAGCTGCGTGATACCTACGGGCCAGACAACTATGATGATAGAGGGATGGGGTGCCGCTATCGATGCTTTGCCTGCCGATTTTATGTCGGGGGCAGTTGAGCAAATGGTCTTGGAGAAATCAAGGACGAACGACATTTTGTTTGTTGAGGGGCAGGGAAGCTTGTTTCATCCTGCATACGCGAACACTTGTATTTCACTTATACATGGCGCGGTGCCCACGCACATGGTGCTTGTGCACAGGCCTCAGCGTAAGCACTCTATCGGATCACGTCTCGTGAAATTGCCCGATATCAAAAGTGCGATAAAGCAGTATGAGGGTGCGGTGCTGCCGTCTTATCGAAAAGCGAAGGTAATTGGCGTTGCGCTAAACACAGATGGGCTGTCCAGCGAGAAAATTAAGCAATGCAAAAAGAAATAAAAGCGCAGTGTAGATTGCCGGTATTTGATGCCGTGCGCGACCGCAGCGTCGTTACGCAATTGGTGCAGAGCATACTATGAAAAAACACGTTCATTTTATAGGAATTTGCGGAGTTACGATGGCTCCGCTTGCGGTACTGTACAAAAAAATGGGTTGGAAAGTTACGGGGTCGGACAGGGCGTTCTTTCCTCCTATGAGTACGTATCTTGAAAAAAACGGCATTGCGATTATGCCGGGTTTTAAAGCGGCGCACCTTGAAGCAAAGCCCGATATGGTACTCGTGATGGCATTTATTACCGAAAAGAATCCGGAAATCATCGAGGCGAAAAAATTAAAAATTCCCGTGAAGGTGTATGCCGATGTTTTGCCCGGATTAATCGAACGGGAAAATTCAATTGTTATCGCCGGGGACTGCGGGAAAACTTCAACCGCCGCTCTTGTAACTTGGATGCTTGAAACAGCGGGGTACAATCCGAGCTTTATGATAGGCGGCTTGCCCAGGGATTTTGAGCACGGCATACGCAGGACTCGATCAGCTTGGTCTGTGATGGAGGGAGACGAGTACCCGGCATCAAACTGGGACAACACGCCAAGATTTTTATATTACAACCCCAAGTATCTTATACTTACGGATGTCGGCTGGGACCATATGGATAAATTTCCAACTGAAAAGATATATATTTCTATGTTTGAAAAATTAGTAGCCAAAGTTCCAAAAGACGGAGTAGTGATTGCAAACAGAGAGGGGCGCAATGTAAAGCAAGTAGTAAAAAATGCAAAGGCCCAGGTGGTTTTTTACGATAGTCTAAGTTTTAAGAATTTCCCAACTCCTTTT
>CAJXHR010000090.1 GCA_913054525.1 uncultured bacterium
TTATCCATTTATTGCCAAGCTGTTTTGAATATTTTGCACCTATCCACCCCCCAATTCCGCCTCCCACAAACATAGAAAGAGCTATTGGCCATACGACAAGCCCAGCCGGAATAAACATGCTTAACGATACCAAAACAATCGCCGCGCCGCTTAGCTTGCGGGTGCCCGCGGTCTGAAGAAAGCTTAAGCCATAGTAATACAAAAAAACATAAGAGAACCACACTCCCGTAGAGGAGAAAAATCCCCCGATAGCTCCGAGTATGGTCATCATTACAGCGCCTCCGGCATTGCGTAATCTAGTAATCTTCACGTTTCGCTCTTCAAGTCCTAGTTTGCCCTTCAATAAAAGCATGGGCACCGAAAGTATCAGGATAACTCCAATCCCCTTCTCCATTATCGCGTTATCGAGAGTCAAAACAAAAAAACCCCCGATGCCGGCGCCAATCCCCGAAAATATCGCCAAAAACAGCCCGAGCTTCCATTTCACAAGCCCGAGCTGGTTGAACTTTATTATTGTTAGCATATTAGAAGCGCCAGAGAAACGATTCGTGGCTATTGCTTGGGATGGCGGCAAGCCCATAAAAAGAAGCATTGGAATCATGATAGATCCCCCTCCTCCGACAAGCGTACTCCAAAGCCGCACAAAAAGTGTAACAAAAAAAACTATAAGAATTTCCACTGTCATATATATTAATTATATACCCATCGCACAATTATCAAAAATACATCTTTATACAAAAATTATGCTATAGCAATCTTTTTGTATAAAAATAAAAATTAAAAAGGTCCGGTTCAGCGGACCTATTTTTTCCAGAATCTTTCTTCTTTCACGTCCCACCCTTTTGGCATAAGGCGGGCTTTGACATCTTCAATCATGCCCGGATGGCCGCAGGCATAGACAAGAGTATCCTCACGCGAAAGCTCGCCACACTCCTCCATTTCTAAAAGCCAATCTTCAATAATTTCGTTGACTCTTCCCCTCTCGCCATGCCACATTGAATTTCGATGTTCATGAGGACGGCTGACAGTAGGCACATAGACGAGCTCAATCTCATTTGATCTATTGATCACAATCTCGCTAAACTCATCGCAATACCCAAACTCATCATAGTAACTTGCGCCCTGAAGCACAAAAAACTTATGTCCGGATTCCTTCCTGTGCATATAGTCGCGCACCATGCTTACGTATGGGACAACTCCGGTAACGGTGGATACCAGTACATGATTTTTGAAATTCGCGTCAAAGGTGAAGACGCCTTTTGCCCTCGGCATCAAGTCAACGCTATCGCCGACTTTTAGCGTGTGGAGATGTGGGGTTAGATTCCCGCCGAGGTCATGCGGCACCAGTTCAACAAAGAGCTCGATGCATTCCTCGTGCGGCGCGGATACTATGGAATACGGCCGCAAGATTCCTTCCATGCCTATCGTGCAATACTGCCCGGGCTTGAATGAGAATTTCCCGCCGCTCTGTGGCTCAAGCCACAAGAGAAAAAGATCATCGGTCAGGTCTCGCCTTTTTGCTACTTTCGCGGTAAGTGTTTTAGCCGGCATCTTAACCTCCTATCCTATTTATCCTAGAAGGAACTTCAAATCACAATAACACAGCAAAACAAAAAGGGCGAGTTCCAATTATCCCAGCTGATTATTAGTCGTCTTAGCCGAGCCGTAGCGAGCCGTGTTTACTTTTTTAAACATGACACAAGGGCATGTTTTTGTTATTATAGGAATGTTTATATAATTGAAATGACATGAAAAAAACGATTTTTTTTGCCGCCGCTTTATTATTTTTGCTAAGTACTATCTTTCTCCTATATAATTTATTGCCCCACGAACTAGGCAGCCACAACACCGTGACGATTTCCGAGAAGGGATTTACTCCCGATTTTGTCCGTATCTCCTCGGGAACGACTATAACCTGGATAAATCAAGACGAACAACCGCATTGGCCGGCTTCTGATTTTCACCCGACTCATAATCAGTATCCGTCAGAAAAGAAGGGTTGTCTCGGCAGTTTTTTGGATGCGTGCCGTGCTATGAACAAGGGAGAACAGTATTCGTTCACGTTTCATAAAAAAGACGTCTGGGGCATACACGACCATCTCTACTCCGGAATGTCGATGACCGTTGAGGTGACGGATAATCTTTTATTAGCGAGCATACGTGCATTTGTAATATCGCTCTTTAAAACACACCCTACCGACCTTCCTTCATCCAACTCGTTTCTTACGCTTGATTACCCCGAGCAACTCAAGACCATCAAAGAAACAAGCTCAAAAGATCCAAAAAAAACATGGGCATACCTCAAGGAAACGTATTTGAAAGATGACCAAAAATTCGAAAACAGCGAACTTTTTGCCAATGCCCTAACGGGAGTTAACCACGTACATGCGTTTGCCCATATTGTGGGAAATGAAGCGTACAAACTCTACGGCATAGACGCCCTTTCGTTTTGTGATTACAGATTTACTTATGGCTGTCTGCACGGCGTTTCGGAGCAAATGATGCTTGAGCTTGGGATGGGCGCTATCGATAAATGCGGGGGGTTAACGGAACCGCGCTTATGTAACCACGGTCTAGGTCATGGACTGCTTCTTTTGCGAGGATATGACGTACAGAGCGCTGTAAAAGATTGTGATATGCTAAAAGCTGGTGCTGTCTCTTGTTATGGAGGCCTATTTATGGAATATGGATGGTCTG
>CAJXHR010000091.1 GCA_913054525.1 uncultured bacterium
GTGCATACTACCTGGCATACTCAATCGCTCTTGTTTCGCGGATTACTGTCACTTTTATGTCACCGGGGTACTTGAGGTCCTGCTGAATTCTGTTTGCTATATCGCGCGCTGTCTTTTTTGCGGTAAGGTCATCTATTTCGGTCGGGGTTACAAACACTCGGATTTCTCTGCCTGCTTGTATGGCGTATGATTTCTCGACACCGCTAAAGGAATCCGCGATTCCCTCAAGCTCGGACAAGCGCTTGAGATAATTTTCCACGGTATCGCGGCGCGCGCCGGGACGAGCAGCGGAGAGAGCATCCGCGGTCTGCACGATTATGGACTCGGGCGTTTCGTAGGGATATTCCTCGTGGTGCGACTGCATCGCTATTATCACATCCTCGGATACTCCGAACTTTTTGAGCAGGTTTCTGCCGATTTCAACGTGCGACCCCTCTATCTCGTGGTCCACGGCCTTGCCGATGTCATGAAGGAGTCCCCCTTTCTTGGCGACTTGAATATCGCACCCTATTTCACCGGCAAGAGCCCCGGCAAGATGGCATACTTCAAGCGAGTGCATCAGCACGTTCTGTCCATAGCTTGTGCGGAATCGCAGGCGTCCAAGTATCCATATGAGCTTCGGGTCAAGGCCCAGAATCCCCGCATCATATACGGCCGCCTCGCCCGCTTCTTTTATTTTATTTGAAATTTCTTCTTTTGCCTTTGCTACATATTCCTCAATGCGCGCGGGCTGAATCCTGCCGTCAACCATAAGTTTTTCAAGGGCAAGTTTTGCAATTTGCCTTCGTACCGCGTCGAAACCGGATATTACAAGGGACTCGGGAGTATCATCTATTATAAGCTCGACGCCGCATAGGCGCTCAAGCGTGCGTATATTTCTCCCCTCTTTTCCGATAATTCTTCCTTTAATCTCGTCCGAAGGCAAAGCAATGGTCGTTGTGGTGATTTCCTGCACTTGAGGCGCCGCGTACCGCTGTATCGCGGTAACCAGTATATCTTGAGCCCTCTTTTCCAATGTTTCCTTGCCATGATTCTCAAGCTTTATCACACGTTCGTTTATCTCCCCCTGCACTTCTTGCTCGACACGGGATATAAGCTCGGCTTGGGCGTCTTTTTGGGACAAACCCGAAACACGCTCAAGTTCTTTGAGCTCACTCACGCGAAGCGCGTCTATTTCTTTTTTTATTTCTTTTAGCCG
This sequence comes from uncultured bacterium, assembly GCA_913054525.1. GTDB lineage: Bacteria > Patescibacteriota > Minisyncoccia > Spechtbacterales > HO2-43-30 > CAJXHR01. The sequence continues at coordinate 1,199 of CAJXHR010000091.1, forward strand.
TTCACCCTTTTCCTGGAGCTTCTTTTCCTCGCCGTCAAGCTTGGTATTCTTTTTTTCTACAAGCCCTTCTTTTTCAAAAATCCTTTTCTCGCGCTGTATAAAGTCCTTTTTTAATTCCTGCTCTTCTTTCTTTGCCTCTTCCAGAAATTTTGCTGATTTATCGCGAGCCGCAATCACAATATTGCTGGCCTCGGTCTTTGCGTTGGAGATAATTTTAGTAACCTGCTCTTCGGCTGTTCCGCGCTGATGTTTTGCAATGCTCTGGCGCACGAAGTAACCAAGCATTGACCCTAGTGCTAAGGTGATTATGCCCACGGTAAGTGGGATTAGTTCTATAGTCATGGTATTTTGCTGATATTAAATGTATATCCATTCAATAAATGGTACCAAATTATTTTGATTTATGCAAGCGTCCTTTGTCCTTATTCGTAATTATCTCATCAATTATTCCGTACTCTTTCGCTTCCACGGCTGACATATAAAAATCCCTGTCCGTGTCTTTCTCTATTTTGTCGAACTTCTGGCCCGTGTGTTTGGCTAATATACGATTTAATTTCTCTTTTATTTTTACTATATGGCGCGCGGATATTTCAATCTCGACTGCCTGCCCTTCCACCCCTCCCATCACCTGGTGCAAAAGAATTTCTGAATTGGGAAGCGCGTATCTCTTGCCCGCGGCACCCGCGGTAAGTATTGTAGCCCCCATAGAGGCCGCCATGCCGACACAAATCGTCGCGACGTCGGGCTTTATATATTGCATGGTATCGTAAATGGCAAGGCCGGCAGTCACCGATCCTCCGGGAGAGTTAACATAAAGCTGTATGTCTTTCTCCGCGTCTCTGCTCTCAAGAAACAGAAGTTGAGCGATTACAGTACTTGCCAACGAGTCCATAATAGGGCCCGAAAGAAAAACAATGCGCTCGCGCAGAAGACGCGAATAGATGTCATACGCCCGCTCTCCATATTGGCTTTTCTCGATTACTGTAGGTATTAAGTTCATACTATAAAGCCTACTATTAGCAACGCGACTATATTCAGCACCTTTATCATTGGGTTTATGGCCGGGCCAGCCGTATCTTTATACGGATCTCCGACCGTATCTCCCGTAATCGCGGCTCTATGGGCCTCGGATCCCTTTCCGCCATAATTACCGTCTTCTATAAGTTTTTTGGCGTTGTCCCATGCGCCCCCTCCCGATGTCATTGACAACGCAAGAAACAACCCTACTGTAATCCCGCCCACAAGCAGGCCTCCGAGCGCCTCCGGGCCCAGTACAAACCCTACAAGTATTGGCGCCCCTACCGGAAGAAGTGCGGGAATTACCATTTCGCGCAAAGACGCCTTTGTCACAATATCAACACACCTCTCGTAATTTGGCTTGGCATTTCCCTCGCGAAGTCCCGGGATTTCCCTGAATTGCTTGCGAACTTCTTC
>CAJXHR010000092.1 GCA_913054525.1 uncultured bacterium
CCTCCTTTGCGGCGTCAATATAGGCAAGTTTTTTTGCCATGGTAATGCTTTTCACTATGAGAGCAACCGCTTTATCCGGCGATCGCTTTTTTATTCTGAAAAGCCGCCTCACGGCAAAGTCGTCAAATGGATTAACACCGAGGCCGTAGACGGTGTCAGTGGGATAAACAATAGAACCGCCCCTTCGAAGTACAGCTACAGCTTCTGAAATTATTTCGCTTTGATTGGTTTGAGTAAGAGAAACAGTTTTCATAATATATCCTCTATTTCGCTTAATTCTTTAACCTCATAATCAATCCCCTCTCCGGAAATCTCTTTCGTATATCTCCCCGCGCCTCTATTTATCCTCACTGTAACAATATGCGGCGCATATTTTTTTACAGCAGAAAGAGCCATGGGGTTGTCCTCCACAAATACTGTTGGCTTGCCTTCGGACAAATCGCTTACTTCTTTATCTTTGTATAGATTTTGAGTAATCACAATTTTATCAAAATATTTTACGAGTTCCCGGCATCCGGCAAGCTTCTTCTCCTGAAACGAGCTCTCTCCGTAGGTAACAAGGGCTAGCGCGTGATCCCGCTTAGCTTTTGCAAGAAAAGGCATGGTATCTTCGTACAAAAATATATAGCTTTCGCTCATAATTTTCTCAAATCCCTCACGAATAGAGTCAACCTTGGAAATGCCAAGGGATTTTAAAATTTCAAATTGCCGGTCGGGCTTCCAGTCGCGCCCCCCGCCGCGCGACTCGTCGTGAGTCCGCAGAAAAAGCTCCTCGTCTACTCCGTGCCCGGCGAATATATCTTTTATTGCCTCTTTTAGGCGAGGGGTATCAAAAAGAGTGTGGTCAAAATCTAAAATAATCCTCATACAAGTTCCATTATTGCCTTTGCTAATTTTTTAGAATCGTGCAGAAACGGGTTCCTTATTTTGGCTATCGGATCGGAGGGCACCGCGAGGCGAGGCGACAATTTTGCGATTGATCGCCCCAGAAATCTTTTATCTTTTTTTATAGATGCCGGTATTTGTACCTGCGAAGATATAATGGAATTCTTATATTTTTTAAAAATTTCTTGCGGTATAGGACGATTATTGTATATTATATGCGTGAAAATGTCCTTCCCCGTATATTTAGAAATTGCTTTTACAAAATCATAAATCGTAAAATTATCCGTATGGCCGGGCTGGGTGAAGAGATTGGAAATATATATTTTCTTGGCTCCTGAACTAACAAGGGCTTTTTTTATGCCCCCGACAAGGAGATTGGGCATAATGCTTGAGTAGAGGTTCCCCGGACCCACAACTATCATATCGGCATTTTCTATCGCGTCGATTCCGCGGGGATTTGCCGGAATATTTTTGGGCGCAAGATAGAGGCTGCTTAATTTTGTTGAGATCTCGCGCGAGGGCGTAATATTTTTTTCTCCCCGGAGAATCCGCCCGCCCTGCAACTTTGCTATGAGAGTTGTCGGTTTTAAGGTCATTGGTATCAGTGACCCCTGCGCGCCGGTCACGCGCAAAAGCTCGTCTATCGCCTGCTGGAAATCCTTATTTTTCTGGAAAAACAAAGTAATCAAAAGGTTGCCAAGCGTATGCCCCGTGAGAGATCCCTGCCGGAAACGATCGTTTAGGTATCCAAAATCCCTTGAGGCAAGCGCAACTAGGCATTGGCGGACGTCTCCCGGGGGTATCATGCCATACTCCTTTCTTAGCTCGCCCGAAGACGACCCGTCATCCGCGGTAGTAATAATCGCAGAAAGATTCACGTTATATTTCTTAAGCCCCTCAAGCACCACCGAAGTACCGGTCCCGCCGCCTATTACGACTATATTTTTACGTTTTGGCATATCCTTCACTTTATACTATAAAAAAACCCGATCGTACAGATTCAATCGGGTAGAAATAATAATTATAATTCTTGGATAGAGAAGGCTACAAATGCCTTGTCGTCGTCCAGGTTTAAAATGTGCCTTTTAGAAAGTTTTTTTGTAAGAGCGCTTATAGTGTTCCGCACTTGCTCTACCGATTTGCTTCCGCTGTGAAGCTGAATTCTCAAGGCCGTTCTGAATTCTTCGCAAAATATAAAAGGAAGTATCCCGTCGGAAAACAAAATAGCCGTATCTCCCGCCTCAAGCGAGACGCTTCCGGTCTTTACATACGAGAGGGCTTCTTCTTCTCCGGTAAGCACGCCATATGTTAGATAGCGGGCATCTGGGTGGTTTCGTAAGTCCCTACGCCAAAACACTGCCCCAGCTCTCTTATCGGAGAATGGCGTTCCTTCACGGAACTGCTCCAACGGCCCTATATTGTTATTATCGGATAAAAATACCGGGTGAAGATCTTTATCGAACACAAACAATCCGCAGTCGCCAATATATCCGTAGTGCAATATAGGAGAACCGGATTCTGCCCCATCCAAAACTCCAAGCACGCCTACACATCCCGCCAGATCATTCTCAAAGTAATCCGCGCCTAAGCCCCCATTGAATCCCGCAATCTTTGAATTTGCGACAC
>CAJXHR010000093.1 GCA_913054525.1 uncultured bacterium
CTTTAATGCTTATATTCCGTTCACCGGAACTCATTTCTTTCTGGCAAATGCTTAGGGGCAAAATGCGCCTCTCTCCTTATCCGCACGAGCACGATCCGAATGGGCGTTAAATCCTTGACTTTTTATGATAAAAATGGTATAACGGGGGTACTAAGTAAGGAGGTGCCAAAATGGCACGAAGGTTACTTGAAAAGAATTTATCCTGGATTTTAGCGTTCGGGGCAGCGCTGGCGATATTGGTAATGGCATCGGTAATGGTTAGCACCGGCGTCATCGCCGCCGGCGGAGATGAGGGCGAGCCCAATGCCGGAAAGAAAATTTTCGCCGCGGGCTATCGGTTTGAAGTCGAGCCGATCACTGTCCAGGTAGTCAAGAGTTTCCCCGGGCGGGTAAAGCCGGGCGAGTCCGCAGAAATGCGGTTCGCCATTAGCAACCACTCCCCGGCGACGGATTGGGTGGTATCGCTGGAGTTGGAGTTCGACTTCAGCAACGTCGCCATATATGGTCCAGATCTGGGGGTGGCGGCCAGCGTGCTCCATGAAAATGGAGCCGCTTATAACCTCGGATCCCCGCTGGTCATATCGGCGGGAGGCACCCGTACGATCGTCATAAGAGTGACGGCCGACGATGGTGCGGGCATGGTCGTGGTCCACGACGTATCGGTGTACCGGCTGCGGCCTTTCGTCGACGGACTAGGCTAAGCTAAGCCGTCGACATTCCATAAAGCCCCCTAGTCCAATTAATTGGACTAGGGGGCTTTAAAATGTTTCAAAATTCTAGTAGGATAAACATTATGAGTTCGAGCAATATTCGTAACTTCTGCATAATCGCTCATATTGATCACGGAAAATCGACGCTCGCCGATCGGTTTTTGGAATTGACGGGGACCATTGAAAAACGCAAGATGCGGGAGCAGGTTTTGGACTCTATGGATCTTGAGCGTGAACGAGGCATCACTATCAAAATGCAGCCCGTGCGGATGATGTATAAAAATTATCAGCTCAATCTCATCGACACTCCGGGCCACGTTGATTTTTCATACGAAGTATCCCGCGCGCTTGCCGCGGTGGAGGGGGCTATACTCTTGGTGGATGCGACAAAAGGCGTGCAGGCACAGACTCTTGCGAATCTAAAAATCGCAATAGAGCAGGGGCTTACTATTATTCCTGCGGTAAACAAGGTGGATCTTTCTCAAGCCAGAGTTGAGGAAGCAGAAAGAGAGCTTGAGGATTTACTTTTGTCATTTGACTACGCGCCGGACAAAATATTCCACATATCAGGCAAGACAGGCGAAGGCGTGGAGGATCTGCTTAATGCCGTTGTTGAGAAGGTGCCTTTTCCTTCAGACAAACAAGAAATACTCAAGGCCCTCATCTTTGATTCTATCTATGATCCTTACAAAGGCGTCATTGCCCATGTAAGGATTAAAGGGGGACGAGTTTCCAAACAGGATAAATTGCTGTTTTTGGCTACCGGGCTGGAGAGTACTATAAAGGAGCTTGGGTATTTTGTGCCTGATCCCAAGCCATCGGACTCGCTGGAAGAAGGGGAGATAGGATATATTGCCACAGGATTAAAAGAAACGGAAAAGGTAAAAATCGGAGATACAGTAACGACAACTGACAACAAGCAACTGACAATTGACGCATTGCCCGGCTACAAGGAGCCGCAGCCATTAGTGTTTGCAGGTATTTTTCCGGAAGAGGGCGGTGAGTACGACGCGCTCAAAGATGCCGTGTTTCAACTTAAGCTGAATGATGCCGCCCTGTACTTTGAGCCGGATTATTCCGAAGCATTGGGGAGGGGTATTAAGTGCGGGTTTCTTGGGATGCTTCATATGGAGATAACGCTTGAGCGTATCAAGAGGGAGTTTGATGTAGAGACGGTTGTGACTTCGCCTTCGGTTGTCTATAAAGTGCAGAAAAAAAACGGGGAAGAAGAGTTAATTTATACGCCCTCAAAGTTTCCTGATCCCGGGGAAATAGAAAAAACGTTTGAGCCGTATGTATCGCTTGAGGTTTTGACTCCGAGCTCTTACTTATCGGGCATCATGTCTTTGCTCAAAGGTATTCGCGGAGAGTATAAAGAAACGGAGAATTTGGGAAGGGAATTATTGCTTGTGAGGTACGAGGCACCCCTAGCGGAAATTATCACTGATTTTTATGATAAATTAAAAAGCGCGTCCAGCGGTTTTGCATCGCTTGCGTATGAGCCGCAAGGCATGCGAGAGGCAGATGTTGTGAAAATGGATATACTACTTGCAGAAGAAGAGGTGGAGTCGCTTGCAAGGATTGTGCCGCGAGAGAGGGCCCAGGAAGAAGGGAAAAAAATTGTTGAAAAAATAAAAGAAGTGCTTCCGGCTGAACAGTTTGCGGTAGCGATACAAGCGGCAATCGGAGGGAAGGTGATTGCCCGCGAGACGCGCGGCGCTACGCGTAAAGATGTCACGGGCTATCTCTACGGCGGCGACTATTCCCGGCAGAAGAAGCTCTTGG
>CAJXHR010000094.1 GCA_913054525.1 uncultured bacterium
TTTATAGAAGCAGAAGTTAAAATGTAAGAATGATAACTTTCAATTCTGTTTCAAAAATTTACGGCAATTACCATGCCCTTGATGATGTCTCTTTTCGCATAGAAGATAAAGAGTTTGTGTCTCTTGTGGGCAGGTCTGGCGCAGGGAAATCTACTGTAGTAAAGCTTCTGCTGAAGGAAGAAAAACCTTCGCACGGCAAGATTTTTTTTAAGGGCATGGATGTTGCGGAGCTAAAGGGTGGAGGAATCACGAATTATCGCAGAAGAATCGGCACCGTATTTCAGGATTTTCGCCTGCTTCCGTCAAAAAACGTATACGAAAATGTTGCCTTTGCCATGGAGGCCGCGGGGCGGCCGGAAGAGGAGATTGTCTCCGATGTGCCTCAAGTGCTTGAAATAGTAGGGCTAAAAGACAAAGAAGAGAATTTTATAGAACAGCTTTCCGGAGGAGAAAAGCAAAGGGTGGCGCTGGCTCGCGCGCTTGTACAGCGCCCCGAAGTGATACTTGCCGATGAGCCCACGGGGAATCTGGACTCTATACATACCTGGGAGATTGTTAAGCTTCTTTTGAGGATAAACGAATTCGGCACCGCTATTGTCCTTGCCACGCATGACAAGGAAATTGTAAATTTTTTAAAACGGCGCGTAATAACCCTGGAAAACGGTAGAATAATAAGGGACGAGCAAAAGGGAAAATACCAACTATGAGTAATTTATTACGAATAATACGCTATGGCTGGCTAGGTTTTTGGAGGAATGTCTGGGTTTCCGTGGCAACTGTGGGCATCATGGTGCTTGCGCTTTCCGTGGTATCGGGGCTTTTGGTGGTAGGGAATATCGCGGACACTTTTGTTAAAGAACTTCAAGGGAAAGTGGATGTCAGCGTATATTTCAGCGAGGCCGCCGATGAATCAAAAATATTTCAATTGCAGTCCTCGCTTGAAGCGCGTCCCGATGTTCGCGATGTGGAATATATATCGCGCGATGATGCCCTTGCTTTGTTCAAAGAAAGGCACAAGGACTCCGAGCTCTTGTTGGCATCTCTTGCGGAGCTAAACTCGAATCCTTTTCAGGGGTCTTTGAATATAAAGGCGCAGAAGGCGTCTCAGTTTGAGGCCATAGTTTCTTTTATCGAGGGATCCGGCAGTGCTGCGATAATAGATAAGATTAATTTCAAGGAGAACGAAAAAGTTATCCAAAAGCTCCAGAGCATCACCTCATCCATAGAGAATATAGGATTATTTTTCACTATCGCGCTTTCGCTCGTTGCCGTGCTCATAACTTTTAATACAATACGCCTCGTGATATACACATATCGCGATGAGATATCCGTGATGAAGCTTGTGGGGGCGAGCGACTGGTTTATTCGCGGGCCGTTTATTTTTACGGGATTTATTTACGGCGCGCTTTCTGCGCTCGTTACATATCTCGCCTTTTTCTTTGTCATCTGGCTCATTTCGGAAAAAGCCGGAGCAGTTTTTCCGGGGACCGATATCTTCGCCTATTGGGCGGGAAATTTTGTAGGGCTTCTCGGATTGCTTCTTGTTTTCGGCGTGGGCCTTGGCGTCTTCTCTTCCTTTGTCGCGATAGGAAGATATCTCAAAGTATAAAATTTAATACTTATTCACAAAAATAGACCCATTGACGTTATTATAAATATGATGTATACTGTTTTTTATGCAACTTGAACATTGACAGAAGGGAGCGGACTATGAAGAGGCAATACGCTACAGGGGAAAAGGTAGCAAAAAAGGCCTACGTGTTTCCTGGCCAGGGTTCTCAAAAAGTTGGAATGGGAGCGGAGCTCTATGAGGCATCCCGCGCCGCGCGGGATGTTTTTAATGAAGCAGACGAGGCGCTTGGCTTCCATTTTTCAAAGTTAATTTTTAGCGGCTCAGAGGAAAATCTCCGTGATACCGTAAACTCCCAGCCGGCTATAATGACGACAAGCATTGCTTGTTGGAGGGCATTCCAAGAATTTCAGGGACAGGCGACATCCTCGCCGGATATGGTCGCCGGGCATAGTCTTGGTGAATATACTGCTCTTATTGTTTCTGGATCGCTTGGTTTCGGTGATGCGATTCGTCTTGTGCGTAAGCGCGGAGAGCTTATGAGTGAGGCGAGGCCCGGGAGCATGGCGGTTGTATTTGGATTAGATGCATCTAAGATAGAGCTACTGTGCCTAGAAGCGGGAGTCGAGCTTGCAAATGATAACTCCGATGATCAAGCGGTGATAAGCGGAGACAATTCAGCCATTATCCGCGCTTTAGATCTTGGGCCAAAATTGGGCGCAAAAAAAGTAGTGCCCCTTGAAGTAAGCGGCGCATTTCATTCCTCTCTTATGTCCGGAGTGGTAGATGGATTGACAGAGGCGATCAGTAAAGTC
>CAJXHR010000095.1 GCA_913054525.1 uncultured bacterium
GCTTACTCACTTATGCTTTCGTATTTAATTTCAATACTGTCAGCATCATTTAAAATGAGGTTTTCGTAATCCAAGCTCTCTTCACCATTTACAGTCATAGAAATTGCGTGAGTTTCGCCGGCGATGTAATCAAATATTTGTGAACCGGAAAACTGTTTGCCCCACACTTTGAAAAACTCCCCGAGTGTAAAATCATACTCGCGCGGAAATTCTATGTGAAGTTTCCCTGTAGCATCGTGCGTATGCACCGGCCGCATGCACCCGGGCGATACACCGATATTCGAGGATATTTCCTGCCTTTCTCCATTTATATCAATGCTAAGCTCCGGATGAATGTGCATACCCCCACCCGCATGAGTGACACAGGAACTTGTAGGGTCAAACACAACAGGCTCTCCCTCCGCTCCGGAAAAAAGATATCTATAAATTCCAAATCCCGCAGCCGCGACCAAAATAAAGACAACTACCCAAACGAGCGAATTTTTTACTCCCTTCGACTTCGTTGCGTGCTCGGCCGCCATCTTTTTTTCCTCCCGCCTCATCTGCCGGCGCTCCTTTTTTGTAAGCTGCCGCTCGGATTGATTTTTCTCTGTTTGTATTTGTTCGTCCATATTCATATAATAATACTTTGCTTTTTACTTTGCAAGCACCTCCATAAGCGAATCTCTTTTTGTATAAAAGTCCTCAAAGTATTCTTTTTCTACCGGCTTACCGGGAGGAAGATCCATGCGAAGAGGATTTATAAAGGCGCCGTTTTTAAGCATCTCGTAGTGAAGGTGCGGGCCGGTGGAAAGGCCCGTTGATCCCACGAAGCCAAGGACTTGATTTTGCTTCACTTTTGCGCCCACATATACTCCCTTCGCATAAGAAGAAAGGTGCGCGTAGCCTGTTCTGTATCCATTTGCGTGTCTTACTCCTACGTACTTGCCATTGCCCCCTTTCCAGCCGACATAATTTACCGTCCCCGCTGCGGTTGCCGACGCCGGCGTACCGGAGGACGCGGCATAGTCAATCGCGCGGTGAGTAGTAAATGTATTTAAAATTGGGTGAAGGCGGTTATAGGAAAATCCTGACGTTATTCTTATATAATCAAGAGGCGAGCGCAAAAACTGCCGCCGCATTTCTCTGCCCTCTTCATTATAATACTCGGCATACCCCGAGGGATCCTCATAATAAAATGTGTAAAAATCTTTCCCGCCATTTACAAAATGTGCGGTCAGAATCTTGCCGGGTTTTACTGGCTCCCCGTCCCTGTACCGTTCTTCGTATATGACCGTAAAACTATCTCCTTTATAGACGCTTGATGTGAAATCAATGTCCCAGCCAAAAATTATTGCCATGTTCAGGGTTATTCCCGGCGGGATACCTTCTTCCTGCGCGGTTTCAAAAAGCGAACTTGCTATCACCCCACGCCCGGAAACTATTTTGGTATCATACACAATTTCTCTCACATCCACACCAAACTCCCCGCCCTCCTTTTTCTCAATTATTAAAAATTCTTCGTCGTCTATGTCATATTCCAGACTTGTCAGTACTTCAGTCTTCGAATCAAACAAAAACCGGAATTCATTTCCGGCGTGTATAGAAGCAAGGTTATGCGCATTTTCGGAAATAGTAAGAAACTCCAATCCTAAATTCCAATCTACTCCAATCTTCTCCATAATTTTTTCCCAAGTATCACCATCTTCTACTGTATACTCCACCAGCCGTAATTTTTCCTCTTCCGCATCGGCTGAAATCTCCTCACTGCCATCTCCTCCCCCAATTTCCTTACCGTCGTTATCCAAAAACAAAAAAATCCCCGAAGCAACCAGGGAAAACAGAACCACACTGCCGATAAACATCCCGGATTTTATTCCGCTTTGCATATCTACTACTTTACCATAGTCAAAAACAAAAAACGACCAAGTCAAACTTGGCCGTTATTGGAATTAATAAAATGCTGCAATTTACAGCCGTGTACGCCCTCAATAGATGAGTAGCGACGCGAGATTATGCCTAAAATCCGGCCATATCTTATCTGCTGGATCATGCCTATTATTACCCCGCGAGAATCCATAAGCGGGCCGCCGGAAAAACCATTTAAAAAAGCTAATATTTCCGAAGGAACGCTAACAGCGAATTTGCCGTCCGGCAGCAGTTGCCGCCGCGCAGAACTTGCGATGTTATACGCGCACAAACGTTTTTCATACGTAGCTATTTTACCTTTGCGGGACTTTCGAACAAATAAGTGGCCTACAATATAAAGATCGCCATGCCCCAACTCATCTTCCTTTGCAAACTCAACATTGGGCGAGGTTATAGGCATATTGGATTCCAGCAAAACAAGGTCGCGGTCTTTGTCTCGAGCAACTTCTACCCCGATATAGTTCCTGTCACCCACA
>CAJXHR010000096.1 GCA_913054525.1 uncultured bacterium
AGAAAAAGGCAGTGGAATATTTTTATGCCTTTTCACGGTACATAAATATAAATTATAAAATTGCCTTAATTCGCTTTCGTTTTGACATTCTCTAATTTCCGAAAACCCCTCGCCCTTTTTAATTTCCTGTTTCAGCGTTTTTCGGAATCCGCCCCACAAATCTTCCACTGTCTTTTTGGAATAATTCTCGATCCAGAAAGTTGACAGGGCTCCCGCGGATTCTGTTTTTATGCGCGGGTGATAATGAATGCACGCCCTACGCCCAAACTCTCTTGTAAAATCGTTTTCAAAATTGGCATAATCGATATTATCCGCAAGCGGAAGCGGCCCTCCGTATTCGCACAAAGGATGGGAAACGATCTTTTCTTTTCCAAATAGTTTGCACCGCGCAACGCTCAAAAGCAGCTTATCCCTCCACATATATCGCTCAAACTTCATCCATGAAAATTCTTTTTCTAAAAAACTTTCCCATTCTACCGTGTGGAAAAAAGTTTTAAAGGGAGCTCCGCTTAATAAAGCTTCCCATTCGTCTTTATTTTCAATTTTTTGAAATGTGCTCATTAAATATTTCGTCCCCCCTTTTAAATTGATATCCATGCCCCTTCAGCAAATCTAAAATTAGCGACAGTTTTTCGGTAAATTTATCATCATAAAACCCGTCCCAAGAATGAAAGCTAAGCGATACGTATTGGGGCTTGTGCAGCGCAAATAAAAACCGGTAGAGCGAAGGCGGCAGCCTCCTAATCCAAGCGCCCGCAAGCGGTATGCCAAAAAAATGTCCCGTTACGGGAAGTTCCAGAATGTTCATATCCCCTGCCTTTTTATACGCAATTTCGTTTGGATAGTACGGCGTCTTGGGAGCGCCGCCAAAATATCCGCGATATTTTTTAAACGGCGGGTAGTGCGGCACAACACTGCTGTCGTAATAAAACCCCACTTCACTTGCGGTTCTTATAGCGGCATTATCTATTACATGAGATGGCGCGCGAAAGCCCAAGGGAGACCTCTCTAAAACTTTTTTGTAAAGATGCACAAAACTATCAAGCTCCTTTCTTATGCCGGACACATGCATCAAGTCAAAGTAGGTATGCGAATAGCTGTGGCAGCCTATCTCATGATTCTCCGCCCAGCCCCTCACTTGGCTGGGATATCTTTCAAGAACCTCTCCTGTAACAAAAATTGTAGCTGATATCCCCTCGCGCCTGAAGATATCCAGGACTTCGTCCATGCGCTCCGCTCCATAAAATGTTTTTTCGTGCTCCGATCCGTAATCATGCTCTGCGTCTATGGAAATAAAACAAATTTTGTCCTTAGGCCGACTCATGGGCAATTATTCTTTTTAGTGTGCTGTCGAGAGAATGTTTCGGATTGTAGTTTATAAGTTCCTTTACTTTTGAAATATCCGGCCTGCGGCGCTGCATGTCCTCAAAGCCATTACTATATACTTTGTCATGCGGGACATATGAAACTTTTGACGAGCTTCCGGTTAATTTCAAAATTTTCTTTGCAAGATTATTTATAGAGATTTCTTCGTCAGAGCCCAGATTATAAATCTTCCCCGCACTTTTAGAGTGGCGCATAATTTTTATAAGCGCTCCCGCCACATCATCTACATCCGCGAAGGACCGGGTTTGCCGGCCCGTACCGTGCACGGTCAGAGATTCGCCAACAAGAGCTTGGCGCACAAATCTTGGCGCGACCATCCCATACTCCCCCGTCTGGCGCGGACCTATAACATTAAAAAGGCGCACTATGCGCACAGGCACTCCTTTTTCTCTGAAGTAAGCAAGGCCCAAGAACTCATCAATGCCCTTTGAAAACGCGTATCCCCAACGATAGTTGTAAGCGGAGCCATATACCCTGTCGTCTTCCTCGCTAAACGGAAGCTTTGTATTTTTGCCGTAAATCTCCGAAGTGGAAATGAGCATTATAGGAATTTTTCTCCCCTCTACCGCGTCGAGCATTATTTCCGTGCCTTGGGTATTCAAAATAAGAGAATCGAGCGGCTTATCCATTATGACCTGTACTCCGACAGCCGCGGCGAGATGGTAGACCTCGTCCACACCCTCCGTCATCTTTCGTACAAGCGGGCGATTCAGCACGCTTCCCTTTTTGAACACAAAACTCTTGTTGGGCATCAAGTGCCTTATATTGTCCATTGAACCTGTAGAAAGATCGTCCAACACAAATACCTTATCGCCAAGAGCGGTAAGTTTTTCCGCTAAATGACTACCGATAAATCCGGCTCCGCCGGTAATTAAAACAGCCTTTGGATTGCTCATAAGCTCCTTTTAAAGTACTATGAAATTGCCTATATGTCTAGGATTTTATTCATAATTACCCAATCAGAAATAGGAGGCG
>CAJXHR010000097.1 GCA_913054525.1 uncultured bacterium
ATCGTCTCGGGGATTCGGAAGGTATAAAGCTCTCTTGGATTTGGAATATGGCGGTAAACAGCAGGGCATGATACAGGATACGGTATTCTTTTGGGTTATCCCTTATTGGATGTTCGTTGTCGTTTTCGGAGGGATTGCATTTCTAATGATTATTTTTGTCTTTATGCTGCGCAGATTTTTCAGGAAAGTTTATGTTCCCGATCCCCAATACATGATGCACCCTTCGGCCTCCAGGCACTATCAGCAGCGGGGGGGTATGACTCCTTACCCCGAAGAAGAGATGCCCCGGGCGCAGGAAAATCCGGATGAAAAGTCCCCGGATGATGTTGATTCAGGGGAGACAAAAGAGTAGAATTTATAGAATACTATGAAATTTTGTCTTATTCTGTGCGCCATATTTTTTGTTTTTCTGCTGTCCCCGGTGTCTTCTGCCCTTGCGGCCGCCGAGGATAAGCTTGTACTAAATGTTACTCCTCCGCTGTTTAAGATAAACATAGGGCCCGGGGAGTTTTGGGCAAGCTCCGTGAAAGTAGTAAACGCGAATCCCTACGACATTACCGTGTATGCTTCGGTTATGAATTTTGCGGCCCGGGGAGAAGACGGAGAGGGGAATCTTGCTCCTGTCATCGAAGAAGATCCGGAGATATCTCCCAATTCCTTGGTGAGCTGGATTGAGGTTTCCTCCGACCCCATCTTTGTGCCGAGAGAGAAGAGCGTGGAAGTGCCTTTCTCGGTAGATGTTCCGGAAAACGCTCCTCCGGGCGGACATTACGCGGCCGTTATTATAGGGACTCAGCCCTCCAAGAAGGAAAAAGGTTCCGCTATACGGGTTTCGAGCTTTGTTTCCTCGCTTATACTTTTGCGTATCAGCGGAGATGTAAGGGAGGAGGGGGATATACGGGCGTTTTTTCCCGACAGGACATTCTACGAAAAACCGGATGTTGATTTCACTTTACGCTTTGAAAATAAGGGAAATGTGCACGTTAAGCCCCAGGGATATATCACTATATATAATATGTGGGGCAAGGAGAGGGGAAAGATTGCGGTGAACGAAAAAATTAATTTTGGAAACGTCCTTCCCCAAAGCACGAGAAAATTTGTTTTTGAATGGCAGGGGGAGGAGAATTTCTTTGAATCGGGAAGATACAAGGCTGTTGCCGCCTTGGATTTTGGAAAAGGAGCGAGCAAAAATGTGTCCCGCTCTATTTATTTTTGGGTTGTGCCGCTCAAGCCAACATTTGTCATTTTCGGAGGATTTTTCTTGTTTTTAGTTCTTATGACGCTTGGTTTACGCGCGTATATAAGAAGGACTATTGATATCGCAAGAGGCCAATACGATCCCGGCGCGGGCGCTCATGATGCGAAGGGGCCCTCCAAGTACCGGAAATTCGCCATATACCTCTTGGCGCTTGCCCTATTGCTTGGAGCATCGTTTTTCTATTTTAAAGACGTACTGAAAAGGGAAAGGGATTACGGGGTAATTATCAAAAAAGAAGACGGGAGAGAAATAAATGTTTCTTCCCAAGAATCTATAAAAGCAGGGATTGGAGAAGATAGCGGGGCTGTGGATAAATAAATCATACCTGCCCATTTTGCCCTTTTATAAAAAAATGATAACTGTGTATAACTTTGTAAATATACGGGAAAAATGGCTCTAAATAGGTACTTTTTCACGGCTAACCTTTTCTTTGCATAATCTTGGCACAGCCATGATATAATAAGCATAGATCAGCTCTCTTTTATGTATTTGCTCGGTACTATCCAAAAGATAAGTGGAGCGGGTGCGTAATAAGCACAGAAAATAAGATAATAAAAAGGTCGGGGAGGGCGATCAAAAAATAGATTCTGTGCGCATAGAATTTAATTCTTCACATATTTGCGACGCAAATTTTGTATAATTGAGACAAGATTATGCGCGCATTGTGATGTTTATATAGAGATATGAATAAAGTTAATACCTTACTACAAGATTCTTCCATGACGGTTGCGCTTATCGTAACGGTCGCTTTGTTGCTTTGGATGACAGGTCTTCCTATGATGATGAATACGGCGCGTGCCGCGGCATTGACCACCGTAAGTGACACTCTTAGCGATTCGGACCTGAGCGCTTCAGCGGATCACACCATCGTGTTCACAACTCCAACGGGTATAGCGGCTGATGCGCTTCTCGTAATTACGTTCGCTGGCGCTTTTGGGACGACAGCAATTGACTATGATGATATAGACCTTGCCGTATCAGGGGTTGG
>CAJXHR010000098.1 GCA_913054525.1 uncultured bacterium
GGAGCGGTACTTACGATGTATGATAAAAGAAATAAGCTGGACAGAAGTATCGCAAAGGAAGTTCGCAGAAATTTCCCCGGATATGTGTTTGATGCTATAATTCCAAGGAACGTGGATCTTGCCGAGGCTCCGGGGCACGGCAAAACAATCTTTCAATTTAATCCCATATCGGCGGGCGCGCGTGCTTACAAGCAGCTTGCCGAAGAAGTAATAAAACGATGCGAGGCCTAGAATCACTAATTCCTCAAAAAAAGGATACTGAAAAGGACGACAAGGTTTCTCCTATGGAGAGCGTCTTTATGATTGAGGTTGATAAGATTCACCCAAACCCCTTTCAGCCGAGAAAAGATTTTAACGAAGATGACCTCAATGATCTTGCCGCTTCAATAAAGCAGTTTGGGGTTCTCCAGCCCCTTATAGTCAGCAAGGTTGAAAAAGACACGCCGACCGGAAGAGATGTGGAATACGAGCTTATCGCGGGCGAGCGTCGCCTTAGGGCTTCCCAAATCGCAAATCTTCCAAGAGTCCCCGTGGTCGTACGCCGCTCAACCTCACCGGAGAAATTGGCAATTTCTGTCATTGAAAATATCCAGCGAGAAGATCTTAGTCCGGTAGAAGAAGCGCGCTCGTATGAGCGATTAAGCAAGCAGTTTGGCATGAAATATCCGGAAATCGCAAAGCAAGTAAGCAAGAGCCGGTCGGTTATCTCAAACGCGGTGCGCATGCTTCGCCTGCCGGAGGACATGATAAAAGCAGTAGAGGATCGTAAAATTCACATGGCAAACTCCCGATATCTTCTGATGCTTGAGTCCAAGCCGGAAAATCAGAGGAAGCTTTTTGATGAGATGATCGCCCATAATCTTGACGTGGATACTATAAGCAAAAGAGTGAAAGTCCTTCAGGATTCGGATGCGCGCTCCAATGCCCATACCGTTTCCGCGCAATCTGATACGGAGCTTGATGAGCTTGCCGAAAAAATGAAAGACGCAATAGGCATAAACGATGTTAAGCTAGCCCGCACGGGCCGGCGCACTCGCCTTGTTGTAGAATTTCCCACAAAAAAGCAGATGGTGGAGTGGGTGAAGAAGAAGATATTGACTTCTTAAGCTCTCCTGACTTCCTTCACGCTTTTTATTTTTTCCAAATTCCGCATAAGCACCCGGAGCTGATCAATATCAAAAATCTCCATAGTTGCCAAGAATTTTGCTCCGGCATTGTCGCCCTCCGCGGATATAGAGAGAATATTTACTCCCATATTGGAGATAGAGGAACTTATTTCTTGAAGAAGTCCAACGCGGTCAAAAGCCGCTATTTTTATTTTCACAAAATTAGTCCCGCTCTGATCTTGCCACGAGGCCGAAATTACCCGCGTGGGATTTTTTGAGTTAAGCCGTATGATATTTGAGCACTGAATTTTATGTATAGCGGCATACGCATTCTTTGTGATATATCCTTGTATTTTTTCTCCGGGAATCGGAGAGCAGCAAAGCGCTACGCGCGTCTTAATGCCTGACGCGTTCGCAATCTTAATGCCGGTCTGTTTTTGTCCGGTCCGCCGTCCGCCCTCTCTGGCGGAAGCGGATTCTGCCGGGAATTCTATGGATGGTATGGCTCGTCTAGCCAGTATCCTTTTTTCGTCAATCGCGTATTTTATAGCTCTATACGGGGATATGTCTCCCTCGCCAACAGCCGCGATAAGAGATCCCTCATCTTTGTAGGGAAGATTTTGAAATATTTTTTCTTTTTGCTTTGATTCCAGGGAATCCCAAGTGCCATGGTCTAGTTTCAGAAGCTCCTTGTCTAAAAGCATTTTTCCTTCTTGAATTTTTTCTTCGCGCCTTGTTTCTTTAAGATATGCCCTAACTCTGACCTTGGCGGTATTTGTTTTTACAAACATCAGCCAGTCGCGGGATGGTTTTCTGTTGGGGTCCTTTATAATTTCTACCATATCTCCGTTTCTAAGCGCCTGATCTAGAGGCGCTATCTCCTTGTTTACTTTGGCGCCGGAGCATGTATCGCCAACTGATCCGTGAATCGCGTACGCAAAGTCCACGGGGGTAGCGCCTTCCGGAAGGTCAATGACATCTCCGCGGGGCGTAAACACAAAAATCCTGTCTGAAAATACGTCCAGTTTAAGCGTGTCAA
>CAJXHR010000099.1 GCA_913054525.1 uncultured bacterium
TGAATTTCAGTGCTGGATAACACAGGCCCGGGAAGTTTCCCTGCATGCACAAATCCAGTACATTGAGAAGGAAAACGCCAATACGTCCGTAGTGTATTTATCAAAGAAGCTAAGCTTTGCCGACATACCCGCATCTGTTTACGGCCAACCCCGACCCCTGGCAGAGCATGTTCATACGGATAATAGGCTTGCTCTATGGCTCATCATCTGTGGAAGTGTTTTGTTTATATCCGGCGGGATTCTTGGAATCATAAAAATGCGCCTGCTATCAGACGAAAGCAAGGTTTTGGATGAGGATGGCGGAAAGTCCCATGATTACTTCACAAACGCCATAGCAGGCCTGCGCGCTCGACTCGCAAAGTCCGATACACGGATCGTTTCCGACAGGCTTTACCACATTTGCCTTAAGATTGAATCGGAAAGGGGAAATAGCCAGGCCCTCGAAGAGCTTAAAGCCAAAATACGAAAAGCGTATGAAGGCGACACTCGGCCAGAACATGTCGAGCTCTTAATCGGGGAACTTGAAAAGATTATTAAAGACGGGGGTGAGGCAAAATGATGCTTGGGCCTGTGCTCATAAGCTTTGCTTACCCCCTTTTTATTTACACCGGCGTGCTGCTCGCGGTAGCGCTTTGGCACTGGAAAAGAAGGTCAAACAAATCCTTTATTCCCCATAGTCACGGGATAATAACGGGAGGAAACTCTGTACGGTCCCTGCGCACGGCTCAAGTTGCTATCGCGCTTGCCTCTGTTTCTTCAGCAGTAATTCTGCTGTTTGCGACATTAAACCCACGAATTGTGGAAACTTCCACCGTAAGCTATGACGCGAGGAAAATTCTTCTTGTATTTGATATTTCGGGCAGCATGACTATCGGCTTTGATGACGAAAGCTCGCCGCTTCCTTCATACGAAAAAACACGCATGGGCCGGGCCGGAATTTTCATCCGGGAATTTGTCGAAAAACGCAAAGGCGATATGTTTGGAATCGCGTTCTTCGATAGAAGCCAGTATATATCACGGGACTTTACCGCCGACACAAGCCAAGTGACAGAGGTTCTGGCGCCCGTTAATCTCGTTGGTATACTGAATCTTGAACAAAAAAATATTCCCGAATCCATACGCCTCAAAGAGAGAGCCGAACATACGGGAACATTCGCCATAAGCGGGCTGGAGTTTGCCGCGAAATTTATTCTTAATCACAAGGATTATAACGGAAAAGAAATCATGGTGTATATTGGCGATATTGAAAGAGAAAGCGGAGGAATCGCCAAAGAGGTAGCCCTGAAACTTGAAGAAATCAAAAAAGAACACCTTATAAAAGGGTACGCGGTGCTCATAGTGACCGATTATATGACGGACAGCGAAGCTAAAGTAGCAAAAATTGCAGCCCAAAAGACAGAGGTCTTCAGAGGTACAACAATCCCTTTTTACAAAATAGATGATGTAAGGGGAATCGAAGGAATGGCTACGCGGATAGCGGAGGATATACCCCTCTCTCGCACAGAGGAACATGTCGTTGTAAAAAAATCCCTCGCTCCATGGGCTTTGCTTGCCGGCTTCGCGCTTATGTGCTTCGCCCTTATTCTAAACGAAAAATTTCCAAGAATTCCCTAGATGCGAGGAGATATGATGATAAAGAAAATAAAATCCCGCAATACAGTATTATGGGCTGCAGTGTTTCTGCTTATAGCCACAGGATTGGCCGGCATTGCGACAGGAGCAGTCATAAGCGTAAAAAACAATAAAGATATGGTAGAGATTGAAAGCTTTACATCCCTGGTCAACGCGACTCAAGAAGCATACAAGGAAAAGGACTACGGGGAACTATCCACGAAATCTTATTATTGGGAGTATATTGCGCGCAACTCAAAAAATACAGAAATCACAAGCAAGGCGTCTTACAACAAAGGATGGACGAATCTCCGGAGATTCATAAAAGAAGAAGAAGACATAAACGCCTATCGCGCCGCGCGAGGAGATTTCAGGGAATCGCTCAGAAAAAACCCTGACTTTTCTGATGCCAAGCATAATCTTGCTTACGCGGAAAACCTCGCCAAAAAAAGAGACTCCGCCAGAGGATGAAATGTTTCCTGCAGTT
>CAJXHR010000100.1 GCA_913054525.1 uncultured bacterium
AGATTCTGCCAACGGACAGCGGGAGTCGCTCCCGTTATGGGCGGATAATGCATGTATTCATCTATATAAAACTCAAGGCCGAGAGTAACTTGCCTGACATCAGCTAAGCGTCGCGCATCGCGCGCTTTAACGCGCGCGTCACCCAAGGAAACAAGAACTACTGATGCCAAAATTCCGATTATCGTCACAACAACCATTAACTCTATGAGGGTAAATCCTCCCTTCAATTTCACAGTGGATGTCATATATATTATACATAATACACTTATCTATAATATCCTTGCATGTGGATAACTAAAATGCTCCTACCATATTATAAATCGGGATAAGCACGCCCGCAACTAAAAGGCCGACGCCTATTCCCATCACGACAATAAGTATGGGCTCGATAAGCGAGCTTATATTATCGGTAGCGGCATCCACTTCTTTTTGATAAAAAGATGCAATATTGTGAAGCACGGAAACAAGCTTTCCCGCCTGCTCGCCCACCACCACCATTTGCGTAACAAGGGGCGGCATCTCTTTGTAGAGCACGAGCGTGCTTCCTATGCTCTCCCCCCTTCTCACTGCCTCCTGCACGTCGTCCAGAATCTCCTTATACACCGTATTTCCCGTAACGTCCCGTGAAATCGCAAGGGCCCTTGTAATAGGAAGCCCTCCTTCTATAAGCATACCTAGACTTTCAGCAAAACGAAAAAGATATACTTTTTTCAATATCTCTCCGAAGACCGGAATTTTAAGCTGTATTCTGTCCCAAGATTCTTTGCCATTTTTCGTCTTGATATATTTTAAAAAGCCCATAACTCCGCCAACTAACGCAAAAAGTAAAATATACCAGCTTGCACGCATAAAATCCGAAGTTTTTATAATTATATTTGTGATTAGCGGCAGTTCCTGGCCGCCTTCCAACAAAATACCCGTAAGCTTGGGGATGACAAATACCATCAAGACAATTGAGGAAATAATAAATCCTGAAACGACAAAAGCGGGGTATATCAGCGCCCCGCGCACTTTTGACATCACTTCATATTCTCTCTCCTCGTGATCCGCTAGATACGAAAGCACCTTGCTAAGCTTGCCGGAGGCCTCTCCGGCTCTTACCATATTTACGTAGAAATCAGAAAATATATCGCTGTGTTTGGAAATCGCATCCGACAACGAAGATCCTCCCTCTACATCAGCAGAAACCTCGAACATTTTTTCCCGAAGCCGTATGCTATCGGTCTGCTGCGCGACAGTATGGAGGGCAGTAACTAAAGGAATCTCGGCACCAAAAAGAGTGGCTAATTGCCTTGATAAAATAACAATGTCCTTTGATTTTATCTTTTCAAAAAACGCAAGACGCCTTGCGTAAATTGGAACCGCCCCTGACTCCTCTATGTCTACTACAATTAAACCCTTGCGCTGCAGAATGCCTGCAGCGATTTTTTTGTCTTGCGCCTCCACTCTCCCCGTCTGAATATCTCCTTTTTTTGTTCTTGCCTGATAAGTAAAAATTGCCATACCCTTACGTACCGGCTAATACCCTCAATTCCTTTGAATTAAGGGAGTACATTTCCGCTGTTTCAATAGACACAACTCCCTGTTTTACAAAATTGGCAAGGGATCTGTTCAGGGAAATCATGCCCTGATCAGCGCCTGTTTCAATCACAAAATCCAGCTCGTGAACCTTGTTTTCACGGATAAGATTGCGGACTGCGGAGTTTGTGATCATAACCTCGCAAACGGGTACGATACCGCCGTCAATCTTTGGCACAAGGCGCTTGGAAACCACCCCAAGAAGAGTCAAGGCAAGCTGCGAACGCACCTGATGCTGCTGGCCCGCGGGGAAAGAATCGATTATGCGGTCGATAGTTTGCGCGGCGTTGTTCGTATGCAATGTCGCATATACAAGATGGCCGGTTTCCGCGGCGGTGATAGCTGTCGCTATAGTTTCGGCATCCCTCATCTCTCCCACCATGATGATGTCGGGATCTTGCCTAAAGGCGGATCTAAGAGCGCTTGAAAAGCTTTTTGTATCCTTTCCAACCTCGCGCTGGTCTATTATGCATCTATCCTG